>JAUNJS010000496.1 GCA_030533125.1 Eubacteriales bacterium
TGCCGGCCTTCGCCCTGCCCGCGAGGATCATCAGGATTGCGCAGACAGCGATCACAAGTCCCAGCACCATGGAAACCGGGACAGTCGTTCCCGGGAGATAGAGCTGGTCCGTCCGGATGTTTTCAATTATCGCCCGGCCGATGCCATAGCCGGCCAGATAAATCAGGAACAGCTCCCCGTCAAATTTCTTAGTCTTTTTTTTCAGGCAGAGAAGCAGCAGCGCGAAAAGCAGCAGGTTCCAGAGCCCTTCGTAGAGGAAGGTCGGATGCACCTGAATGTAATTCGTGCCCGGTTCCATATGGGCGGCAATGGAATCGCTGATATCCGAGGCGCGCACCATGGAGACCGGCAGGCGCATCGCCAGAAGACCGTCCGTGTACTGCCCGAACACCTCGCGGTTGAAAAAATTGCCCCAGCGGCCGATGACCTGTCCGAATACCAGCCCGTAGCCGATATTGTCCAGAAAACGGAACGGATTGGCTTTTTTGATCCGGCAGAAGAAATAAATCGTGATCACCGACAGGATGATCCCCCCGTAAACCGCGAGTCCTCCGGCGCGCAGGTTCAGGATCTCCGACAGATTGTCCTTGTAATAATCCCACATAAAAATCACGTAATAGATGCGGGCGCCGGCAATCGCGGAAATCACGATCCAGACAAAGCAGTCCCAGTACAGGTCAGGATCCATCCCTGTCTTTTTCGCCACACGGGCGGCGATCGAAATGCCGATCAGCATGGCCGCCGCCACCATGACCCCGTAGAGGGCGATGCCGAAATTCCCGACCATGATCGTCTTGGGTACATTTTTTAAATAAATTCCCAGATTAGGAAATGCGATGTCCATATCGCCCATCATCTGCGGCATATGTGGCTCCTCTTACAGACAAGGCCGGCTTGGTGTCAGTTCAAGCCGGCCAACCCCGGAAACAATCCGACTATACATTAACTCTGATCATATGTTGAAACTCGTCATGCGTTAAATCCGATCAAACAGAAAATCTGATCTTACGTTAAATCTCATCACATGTTAAACACAATCAAACAGATCATTTAATCATACGTTTTGATCATACGTTTGATCCAATCAAACACAAAGATCTGATCATACGTTAAACCTGAAAAGAATGACATCGCCGTCCTGCACGACGTATTCCTTGCCCTCCATGCCGACCAGTCCTTTCTCGCGGGCGGCCGAAAGGGAACCGAGCTCCAGAAGTGTCCTGTAGTTGACGACCTCCGCCTTGATAAAGCCGCGCTCAAAATCGCTGTGGATTTTGCCGGCGGCCTGCGGCGCTTTCGTACCGATCTTTATGGTCCAGGCACGTGTCTCATCCTCTCCTGCTGTGAGGAAACTCATCAGTCCGAGGGTCCGGTAACTGGCGCGGACAAGCTTGTCGAGGCCGGCTTCTTCCACCCCGAGGTCCTCCAGAAACAGGGCTTTCTCGTCGTCGTCCAGCTCCGCGATCTCGGATTCGATACTCGCGCAGATCACAAAGACCTCGCTCCCCGTCTGCGCCGCGTACTCGCGGACCTTCCGCACGCCCTCGTTGTCCGCCCCGTCATTCGCCAGATCATCCTCCGAGACGTTGGCTGCGTAGATGACCGGCTTGTCCGTGAGCAGATTGTAGGTCTGAAGCCATTTTTCCTCATCCTCGGACAGTTCCGGGACAGTCCCGCTCCCGGCCCCGCCGTGTCCGGACAAAAGGGAGGCCGGCTTTCCGCTCTCGAGATGCTCCCGCACCTTTTTGAGGAACTCCATCTCCTTTCCCGCTTCCTTGTCCATCTTCGCGGTCCGGGCAACCTTGGAGATCCTGCGCTCGAGCACCTCAAGATCCGCGAAAATAAGCTCGAGATTGATCGTCTCGATGTCGCGCAGAGGATCCACACTTCCGTCCACATGGATCACATTATCGTCCTCGAAACACCGCACTACATGCACAATGGCGTCCACCTCCCGGATGTTTGCCAGGAACTGATTTCCCAGCCCCTCTCCCTTCGAGGCACCCTTGACAAGACCTGCGATATCCACGAATTCAATGACGGCCGGCGTCACCTTTTTTGAGTGGTACATATCGCCCAGGAGCCTGATCCGCTCATCCGGGACCGCGACCACGCCGACGTTGGGATCGATTGTGCAGAAGGGATAATTCTGCGCCTCCGCCCCGGCTTTCGTCAGCGCGTTGAAAAGTGTGCTCTTGCCTACATTCGGAAGTCCGACGATACCTAATTTCATTTATGTGTATTCTCCTTTGAAAAATCATTGTTGAGCGATCTTCAGATCGCGATACTTCCCGGCTTTGCCGGGAAGGTACCCCTGCGGTTTCCCGCGATTCTCGTCTTTTTATTTACGCCCTTTTACGCCTGTTTTTTTTGCTCATTACACCCATTTAAAGGGTCCGGCGCAAATAGAAATTATACTCGTTAACGAAAATAACTGCCGTTTAATTGATTAAAAAATAGTTTAGTA
>JAUNJS010000136.1 GCA_030533125.1 Eubacteriales bacterium
TCGGCAGCTTCGCCCAGGGGGCTCTCGCCGATCGCCTCGCGTGCGCGTCCGGCCCGTTCGCGCGCGGACTCCCTCGCTTTCCCGGCGGTTTCTCGGGCTTTTTCGGCAGCTTCGCCCAGGGGGCTCTCGCCGATCGCCTCGCGTGCGCGTCCGGCCCTTTCGCGCGCGGTCTCCCTTGCTTTCCCGGCGGTTTCAAGGGCGGTCTCTCTCGCCTTCCCGGCGGTTTCAAGGGCAGTCTCCCTCGCCTTCTCTGCAGCTTCGCCCAGGGGACTCTCGCCGATCGCCTCGCGTGCGCGTCCGGCCCTCTCCCTGGCTATTTCGGCGGCCTCCCGCCCTGTCTCAAACGCGCGGGCGGCGAGCCGGTGGGAACTGTCCTCTCTGCCGGCGGTCTCTGTGCCCTCGTCGGATACAGGAACGGCGGTCTCGAACGCGGAGACTTCCTCCCCGCTGTCCGCCCCGCCCCCGCGGAGAAAGTGATTTATGGTCAGACGGCAGTTGTTCGTGCAGCGCCCGCAGGTTGTGAGGGTGGTCTCGAACTGCAGGTTTTCAATTTCCTCGAAGGGAAGCATGCTTGTTTTCTGCCTTCCGTCATAGCGTTCGCGCGCGATCAGCGCGGCGCCGAAGGCGCCCATGATGCCCGCGATGTCGGGACGGGTGACCTGGCCGCCGGAGATGGTCTCCACACTGCGCAGGACGGCGTCGTTATAGAAGGTTCCGCCCTGCACGACAATATTTTTCCCCAGCTGGGAGGCATCGGACACCTTGATGACCTTGAACAGAGCGTTTTTAATCACCGAGTAGGCAAGGCCCGCGGAGATATCAGCGACGTCCGCGCCCTCTTTCTGCGCCTGCTTGACCCGCGAGTTCATAAATACCGTACAGCGCGTGCCCAGGTCGATGGGGTGCTTCGCGAAAAGGGCCGCCTTCGCGAAATCCTGCACGGAGAAATCCAGGGACTTCGCGAATGTCTCAATGAAGGAGCCGCAGCCCGAGGAACAGGCCTCGTTGAGAAGTACGTTGTCCACGGCGTGGTTTTTGATGCGGATGCACTTCATGTCCTGGCCGCCGATATCCAGAATGCAGTCCACTTCCGGATCAAAGAACGCGGCGGCATAGTAGTGCGCGATGGTTTCGACTTCACCTTCGTCGAGCAGGAACGCGGCCTTCAGCAGGGCCTCTCCGTAGCCGGTCGAGCAGCTGCGGACAATCCGCGCGTCGGCGGGCAGCAGCCGGTGGAGCTCTGCCATGGATTCCATGGCTGTCCGCACGGGGCTGCCGTTATTGTTGCTGTAAAAAGAATACAGGAGAGAGCCATCCTCCCCGACGAGAGCGAGTTTTGTCGTGGTGGAGCCGGCGTCGATTCCCAAAAAGCATTTTCCGTGATACTGCGAGAGGTCCGCGCGCTGCACGCGGGCGGTCTCATGCCTGCGGCAGAACGCGTCGTATTCCTCCTGCGAGGTGAACAGGGGATCCATGCGTCCGATTTCAAAATCCATGTGGAGCTTTCCGGAGAGCCTGTCCGCCATTTCGGACAGGGTGCTCTGGACTTCCTCCCGCGCGTTCATGGCGCTTCCCATGGCGGCGAACAGATGGGAGTTTTCCAGACGGATCGTATGCTCGTCATCGAGTTTTAAGGTGCGCACGAAGGCGGCGCGCAGCTCGGGCAGAAAATGCAGGGGGCCGCCCAGAAAAGCGACATGCCCGCGGATGGGCTTGCCGCAGGCCAGTCCGCTGATGGTCTGGTTGACAACCGCCTGGAAAATGGAGGCGGCCAGATCCTCCCTGGTCGCGCCCTCATTGATCAGGGGCTGGATGTCGGATTTGGCGAAGACGCCGCAGCGGGCCGCGATCGTATAGAGGGAGCGGTAGCCGCGGGCATACTGATTGAGCCCGGACGCGTCGGTCTGCAGAAGGCTCGCCATCTGGTCGATAAAAGAGCCCGTGCCGCCCGCGCAGATCCCGTTCATCCGCTGCTCGATGCTGCCGTTTTCAAAATAGATGATCTTCGCGTCCTCGCCGCCCAGTTCGATGGCCACATCTGTTTTGGGCGCGAGCTTCTCCAGCGCCGTGGAGACAGAGACGACTTCCTGCACAAAAGGCACCTGCAGGTGGGCGGCCAGCGTCAGGCCGCCGGAACCGGTGATCACAGGATGGACTGCGCGGTCCCCCAGCTCGTGGAGCGCGTCCTGTACAAGGCCGCGCAGCGTGCCCTGGATATCGGCGTGGTGCCTGCGGTAGTCCGCAAACATTATGTTAAAGGAAGGATCCAGAATCGCGATTTTAACGGTCGTGGATCCGATATCGATGCCCAGCGTATAATCTCTTGAAATCAAAGGGAAATACTCCTTTCAAAACCGGCTTTAAGGTCTCTGACGTAGTCTGTGACACTGAATCATGGAGCCAAAATATAATTATACTTGAACAGAAAGCAAAAATCAATGAGGGCGAAACCCTCCGCATTTACACGCATTTACAATTGCATTTTCCGATGTTACAATGTCGTAGAGTAACGGGTCCGCACATCGAAAAAACATATGCCGGAGGATGCCCATGAATCAGTTTGAGAAAAAATATGGAAAATACGCTGTCAGAGAACTGTCTCTGAAGCTGGTCGTGCTCTATATTGTCGGTTATGTCCTGTATTATATCCGTCCCTCTGTGTTTTCTCTGCTCACACTGGACGTCACCGCGCTTCTGAACGGGCAGTTCTGGCGTGTGCTTTCCTGGCTCCTGGTGCCGCCGGACGCGGGGTCCAGTCTTTTTTTTGTGGCGATCATGCTGTTTTTCTATTACAGCATCGGGAGGTCCCTGGAGCGGGTATGGGGCGATTTTAAGTATAACGTCTACATTTTCCTGGGAATCCTGCTCACGGTTCTCAGCGCCTTCCTGTGGGCGCTTTTCATGCGGGCCGGGGGGCTTTCCCCGGTGGAGTTCGCGGCGGTGACAAAATACGGCGCGGCTTATTTCAGCACATATTATATCAACATGTCGATTTTTCTCGCCTATGCGCTGACTTTTCCGGAGGCGCAGGTGTACCTGTTTTTTGTCCTGCCGATCAAGGTGAAATATCTGGGATGGATTGACGCGGGCTTCCTGGTGCTGAGCATGATCACCGGAAACAGCGCGCAGCGGTTCGTGATCGCGGCAGCCCTGCTGAATGTACTGCTCCTGTTCCTGCGCTCGCGCAGCTGGATGGCGTATTCACCGGGGCAGGTGCGCCGCCGGCAGCAGTTCCGCAGATCGGTGCAGGCGGGAAGAAGGAATGCCGGCACCGGCACGGATTCCGTGCACCGGTGCGCGATCTGCGGCAGGACGGAGAAGGACGGGCCGGAGCTGGAATTCCGGTACTGCAGCAAATGTGAAGGCGGGCTGGAGTATTGCCAGGATCATCTGTTTTCCCATGTGCATGTGAAAAAGGGAGAGAAACCGCATATGATGCGCACATGACAGCCGGCAGTGACGCGGGCGCCATGCGCTGGCGCGCGTGCCGGTGCGCGGGCGCCGGACCGGATCCCGCGGGGGGAGGGCAAAATGAGTCAGATCGATCGTGAACAGGCTTTTCTTGCTCTGCTTCAGGATACGCTGAAGCAGGCGCGCCGCGGCGGCGGCAGGATTTCACGACAGGAAATCACGGAGATTTTCGGGGAGTATGCCCCCCGGGAGGAACAGCTCGGCCAGGTGGAGGACTACCTGCGGGCGCACAAAATCGCAGTTGAAGGAGAGGCGGGGAGCGGCGATGCCCTGCCGGAGGACGAAGAGGCTTTTCTCACTTCCTATCTGGAAATGCTCCGGGAGATCCCGCGGGTTTCCGACAATGTGCTGGAAGCTCTGAAAATATCCGCCATGGCGGGGGAGACGTCCGCACGGAGGGAGCTGGCGGAACAGATGCTCGGAATCGTCGTGGACATCGCGAAGCTGTACGTGGGACAGGGTGTCAGCATTGAGGACCTGATCGGCGCCGGAAATGAGGCGCTGATGCTCGGGACTGCCATGTTGGGACATCTGGAGAGTCCGGCGGAAGTCGAGGGAGAACTGGGCCGCCGGATCATGGATGCCATGGAGGATCTGATCGCCTCGATGCTGGACGAAAAAGCGCTGGGCAGGGAAATGGAGGATCTGGCGAATCTTGTGGCCGACGAGGCGCGAAAACTGGCGCAGGTTATGGGAAGGAAGGTTACCGCGCAGGAACTCGCCGACGAAGGAAAGGTCACCCTGGAGCAGATCCGGGAGGCGGAGCGCCTGACGGGCGGGAAGATTAAGGATCTGGAGGGATAGCAGACACATCTGATACGTTATTGCGTTAGCAACAGATTTAAACTTTGCGGATCTGCCGGGACTTCGTCCGGAAAGACCGCGGGATACCGTTTTCAGGAAACACTTTCCGGGAAAGACCGCCGGGGACCGTTTCAGGGAACACTTTCCGGGAAAGACCGCGGGAAACCGCTTTCAGGAAACACTTTCCGGGAAAGACCGCCGGGGGCCGCTTCCGGGGATTGACCTTTTTCCGGCAAGATACTATACTGTACAGCAGTTCTGAAAAATATCATCTTTGCGAACTGCCGGTCCACGCCTTGACGAATGCGGCTGACCGGCGGATTCCGGCACCTGTCCTGTTCGCGCTGAAGTCCCCCGGTTTTTTCGGGGGCGTCCGCAGAGAGGACACCGGCAGCATGGACGATGAAACCGGGCGCAGTTGAAAATGGACGCGCGCGGTTTTTTTTATGGCACGGCCCGCGCAGGGGGGCTGTGCCTTGCGGCGGACGTGCGACGGCCTGAACGCAGCCGATCAAAAGGGTATGCCGGTAAATACGTGGGTGGGCTTACGCTGCGCCACGCGCCGTTAAACCCGGGTTTTGCGCGAAAAAGCCGCGCAAAACGCCTCGTATTTCGTGGCGGCCTGATCAGTAACTTCAGGTATCATATTATGACGGAAATTGAAAAAAAGGTCTTGCAGACGCAGGTACACGATGCTATACTGAAACAGCGAACGAATGTTCTCTGTTTGCGCTTGCGCAGGAGGCCGCTTGCTCGCTGTTTTATACATACTAATCCAGGAAGGAGAACAGAATGGCAGCAGTAAAAGATGACAGACAGAAGGCGCTGGACGCGGCGCTGGCACATATAGAGAAGCAGTTCGGAAAGGGCGCGGTCATGAAGCTCGGAGACCCCGCCGCGCAGATGAATGTCGAGACGATTCCCACAGGTTCCCTGAGCCTTGATATAGCGCTCGGACTGGGGGGGATTCCCCGGGGAAGGATCATAGAGATCTACGGACCGGAGTCTTCCGGCAAAACGACCGTGACGCTGCACATGATCGCGGAGGTGCAGCGCCGCGGGGGAATCGCCGGTTTTATTGACGCGGAGCACGCGCTGGATCCGGTCTACGCGAAAAACATCGGGGTGGACATCGACAATCTCTACATTTCCCAGCCGGACAGCGGGGAACAGGCACTGGAGATTACAGAGACAATGGTCCGCTCCGGAGCGATTGACATCGTCGTGGTCGATTCCGTGGCGGCGCTTGTGCCCAAAGCGGAAATCGACGGGGAAATGGGAGATTCCCATGTCGGCCTGCATGCCCGCCTGATGTCGCAGGCGCTCCGCAAGCTCACGGCGGTGATCAGCAAATCCAACTGTGCCGTGGTTTTTATCAACCAGCTTCGCGAGAAGGTCGGCGTGATGTTCGGGAACCCGGAGACGACCACCGGCGGCCGCGCCCTGAAGTTCTATGCCTCTGTCCGCATGGATGTCCGCAGGATCGAGACGCTCAAGCAGAGCGGGGAGAGCATCGGAAACCGCACGCGCGTCAAAATTGTGAAAAACAAGATCGCGCCTCCCTTCCGGGAAGCGGAGTTCGATATTATGTACGGGAAAGGGATTTCCTACGTGGGAGATGTCCTGGATCTGGCCGTGGCCTGCGATGTCGTCAACAAGAGCGGCGCATGGTACAACTACGAGGGGAACCGCGTGGGGCAGGGACGGGAGAATTCCAAACAGTTCCTGCTGGACCATCCGGACATTCTGGCAGAAATCGACCGGAAAGTGCGTGTCCACTACAACCTTGATCCCGACAGCGCCAGGACAGTGCCTGCACAGCAGACGGAGGGAGCCGCCGGCGAAGACGCGGGCGGACAGAATTGAGCAGGATTGCCGCGGTACAGGACAGGCTTGTCTCCGCGGGAAAAACAAAAGCGTCCGGCCGGAGGAAAGTCCGCGTTCTGCTGGAAGGCGGAGAGTCATTTGTCCTTCCCGCCGGACGCGCGGCGGGACTCGGCCTGCGGGAAGGGGAGGAGCTGCCGGAGGTACTTCACCGGGAAATCCTCGCGGAAGTCCGGGGATCCTGTATGCGCAAATGCGGTTCCCTGCTGGAGTGCAGGGATTATTCCGTCCGGCGCATGGAGGAAAAGCTGCGGGAGGCGGAATACCCGGAGTCTGTGATCCGTGAAGCCGTGGAAAAGCTGCGGAAAGCGGGATACCTCGATGACAGCCGTTACGCGCGGGAGTTCGTCCGAAGCCACATCCGGGACAAGAGCCGGCTGCGCATCCGAAAGGATCTGCTGGACAGGGGAATCGGGGAGGCGCTGATCGAACAGGCCTTCCTGGAGATCGGGGCGCAGGAGGATCTGGACGAGGCCCAGAGGGAGCAGATCCGCAGGCTGCTGCGCAGGCGGGGGTTCGACGCAGCCGCCGCGACGTATGAAGAAAAGAATAAAACAATGGCGTTTTTATATAGAAAAGGCTTTTCCGCGGAAATAATCCGGGCCGCGATGGAATCGAACATGGAACCGGATCTGCAGCCGGATGTGTGAATGCTGAACCGATGCATGAACGAATACTGAATCGGATCCATACGGAAATACTGAATTGATACAAAATCGATACTGTGACGAAACTCGAACCGGATACGGAATAGAACACATGAATAGCTTGACAGGCACACTCTTTCAGATTAAAATTGAGCTGTTATGGTTTTGTTCGTTTGGAATACATCCTGTCTTCCGCAGTATGTCTGGGGAGCGGAAGCATGTACATGTATCCTGTAACAATTCAATCAGACAGGCTGCCGATCCCCCGCGGGCCGGCAGTGATAACAATTCAATTAAATAAGGAGGTGCTCCTGTATGCCGATTATGGGAATCGTCATTGCAGTGATTCTTACATTGGCAGCAGCAGTTCCCGTCACCTGGCACTTTACTTCCGAGAACCACAGGAAGCAGGATGAAATCAAGGTGGACAGCGCGTCCGCAAGGGCAAGGCAGATCATTGACGATGCCCTTGAAGAAGCGGAATCAAAAAAGCGGCAGGCTCTTTTGGAGGCAAAGCTGGAGATCAAGGAGGAGACGTTCAAGACAAAGAACGAACTCGACAAAGAAATCCAGGAACGCAGAAGCGAAGTCTTAAAGAGCGAGCGCAGGATTCAGCAGAAGGAGGAGCAGCTCGATTCTAAATTTGAGCAGCTTGAGCGCAGGGAACAAAGTCTGGCAGCCAAGGAAGAAAACCTGCAGAAGCTCAGCGAGGAAGTATCCAAGCTGAACGAGCAGCGTATACAGGAACTAGAGCGAATTTCAGGCCTTACCTCCGAACAGGCAAAAGAACACCT
>JAUNJS010000497.1 GCA_030533125.1 Eubacteriales bacterium
GTCTAAGTCCGCCTGCGTCAGTCTACGGGATAAAGAAGCATTCTCCGGCAGCCCCGGCAAAGAGCGCAGGAAAAAATCCGGCGGTTTGCGTCATTAAATCGAAGCGGTCACCCGCTGGCGGTAGTCTTCCTGCATTCCCTTGAGCGTATGCCCCAGCCGCGAGGAAAACGCGTCCTCATGATTCTCGCGCCGCAGCTGGCGGAGTCTGCGCAGCTGGCGGCTCTCACTCCCGGACTTGAACCGGCTCTCCGCCCTGGCTGCCCGCTGCTCTACCTGATAGGCGCTCTCATAGAACTCCGGGTGTTCCTCCAGAAAGCTCCGGTAGGAATCGCCGTCCATATACATATATAAAGAAGCGACATACCAGAAAGCATGTTCCGGCACCGGAGAGAGTTCCCACGCCATGCGGAAACAGTCCGCCGCCCGCTCGAAGAGAAAGCTGTCCGCGTAATGCAGTCCTTTTTCTTTCCAGATCTGGGCGCGCGTCCCGCGCTCCATGTCCGGCAGCCGGTTCAGGAGCTCGGTATAGGTGTTCTGTGCCTGGCGCATGAGTCCTTTGCCCGCCAGGTTCTGGGCGCGGGAGAGATCTTTTGTGATCGATTCCATCTCCCTGCCCTCTTCCATCCGGGTCAGTACCTTCGCGGATTCGCCCGCCGGAAGGCAGGCGCATTCCCGCAGAATGGTTCCGACGAATTCCTTCGGCGTGTGCCGCCCGCGCAGCTGCGCCCGCAGGAGCCTGGCGAGTTCATGCATGCCGCAGCATTCCGAGAGCCAGTCCGCGAGGGCCGGGTCCATGATCTCCTCATCCATGAAATCCGCGCATTGGGCCAGAGAATAGCAGAGTTCCTCCGCGGAATATACGTTTCGCTCGATTTTCCGTATTCTATAGGGCGTGTCGGAAAGCCTCCCCGCCACAGTCAGTATTCTGCCCATATCTTTCCCCTGTAAAAACTATGTCCCGCGCCTTCGGAAAGTGTACCGCCGCGCGTCCTTTTACACCTTGAAGGTTTCTTCCCAGACACTCCCGTCCGACGGGAAGATTTCTCCGAAGCCAAGGTCTGTGACCTGCACGCGCAGCAGCCCCGCGGAGGGCATCGTCAGGAGGACCCGCAGTCTCGTGGTGCGGTCGGGCCGCGAGGGGAGCCCTGCCAGACGGACAGTCAGCTGCTTCGGCTCCCCGCCGGTCACGGGTGTCTGGAGCAGGCTGAATTCTCTGCCGTTTTCCAGAATGAAGTCCTCTTCCACTTCGGCGTTGAACCACTTTGTGCCGGCGTCAAGCAGCACGTGGTAACCGGTCTGCTCGCGGAGCAGGACCTCAATCCCGATATTGGAGCGGAGCGCGTCCTGCGCCAGAAAAACGCTCTCCGGGATTTCCGCGGGTCTGTCCTCGCTCAGAAGGGCGCTGTACGCGGCTCCCTTGCTGAACAGGTTTTCCCCCATGAACACCCGCCTGCCGCGGCACAGGTACGCCGCGGCCTCCCTGATCCACCCGCCTTCGAAACCGGTCCCGGTCAGATAGACGGAAGAAATCTCCCTGCCGCGGAGGGCCGTCTGGGCCAGCGACGCGAACGCCCTGTCCCGGGCAGATCCGTGGAGAGAAGGTTCTATGCTCTGTTTTTCCGTCTCCGTCCAGTAGACGACGGGACTCGTGCGCCGGTTGTATAAGAGCGTCGAAAAAAGCAGCTTTCCTTCCGCGCCGTATTCGCACAGCATCATGCCTGACCGCCGCTGCTCCGCGTCCTGCATCAGCATGTAGCTGAAAAAGGATTCCTCGTGGCTCTCGCACCTGACCTGGATCATATTCAAATCCAGGCGGCCGAAAGCCCGGAGCAGGATCTGCTCCGTCTCATAGTCCATGCCGGGCGATGTGATCGTCACTGCGGCGATCTGTTCCGGAGCGATTTCCGGTTCGAGCATGGACAGGCATTTGCGCAGGAACAGCGCCAGCAGGGAAACCGGGCTGTATTCCTCCCCGTCCACCCGGACAGGCACGTCCTTCCGCGCTTTCGCGAGCAGCCCGGTCACCGCGGTGCCCTCCCCGGCCCGCTCTGTCTCCTGCGCTTCCGCGCCGGCCAGCCAGGCGGGAGAATCTTTCTTTTTACAGAGGGTCACCGGGATATTATAGATCTCCTGGCCCGGTACCATGGAATAGGTGAGGGGTTCGCGCGCGACGCCGCCTGTTGCCGCGTTGACAAAGCCGCGCCCGAAGCGTGAACGTTTATTGTAAAGCCAGGAAATCTGGCAATATGTATCCGTAAAGTCGATCCCTACCATATATTTGCCGACCGGCGATTTTGAAATGATCATATCTTTTCCTGTTTTCTCTTTGTTTTCCTCTTTATTTCATTCGCGATTTCATTCGCGGAAATCCATCTCAGAAATTCTGTCGCGGGTGTATATCCCCGGGGATGTATCCGCAGGAACCTTTTCGCCGGAATTCTTTTGCGGGAATCATCC
>JAUNJS010000498.1 GCA_030533125.1 Eubacteriales bacterium
ATTGTATATCCGGTTTTTCTCTCGAAATCTCTTCTCGATTGAGCTTCCCTTATTTCACCGGTTTCGCGCCGGCCTTTTCCTGAAGCTTATCGATCCAGCTCTTCTTCTTCGGCTGCCCGTCGGTCGGAAGCTTTCCGCGGATTCCCTTGACTTCGACGATGTAGATGCCGCTGACCATGGCCTTTACCTGCTTTTTGACAGGGATGCTGTCGAAGATTTTTTCATCGCAAATAAAGTTGAGGATCTGTGGTCCCGCTTTGGCCTTGACGACAGGAACTTTGGAACGCTTCGCGTACCATGGTGTGTTTTGAATAACCTGGTCCGGGAGGCCGGATTCCTTGAGCTTCAATCTCTTCTTGTCAATAATCAGCAGCGTCATGGGCTGTTTCATGGACTGGATCTGCACTTCGGATTCCGCCTGCCTCGCCTGGAGCCGCTTCCCGACAAAGTAAAGCGCGATCAGAATAGCCACCAGAATGACAATAATGATGAGAAAAATAATTTGTATACGGCTCAAGACAACTCCCCTCCATTTGCTCCTTATGATTCGCTCCGTTTTCCGTCAGAACCCGGGCATGTTTTAATTGTTGATTGTTCTGTATTCTCCGAAAATGCTTTGAAACAGCCTGAAAAGCGGCTCTTTCGGTACAAACTCAATAATAATCCTTATTCTATCATTCTTTTTCCGGCAAAACAAGAAAGAAACGACAAAACGACAGAAGAAACGACGAAACGCTGAAACAAGAGAAGGAACGGGCAGGCGGCAAAAGAAGCGGCAGGTGATCACCGGAAGATCATCACACGACAAAAGAAACCACAGGAGAACGGAAAATCAGCCAACGGAAAAGCTGTTTTCCCTTCGCTGTTGTTTCGTTTTTTACGCACGTTCACGCATTTTTCAGAAATCTTCCCTTTTCAGTTTTTTTCCCCTGTGTTACACTATAGCAGTTATCATTTTCCGGATACTTTCAATATTAATAATATATTTTCTGACGCGATGGAACGGCGCGGTTGGAAACATTGGAATAACCCGGGTGCGAAGCATCTCCGTGTTCGGGATGTTTGTATGTGTTTTTCCATGGCGCGAGCGCAGCGGGAGAGAAGAGGAGGAACAGAATGAAGAGGAATTTGATCGCGGCAATTGCCGGAAGCCTGATTCTGTGTGTGGCGGCAGCCGGATGCGGATCGCAGGCGGAACCCCAGAATACGACCGAGGCGTCTTCGGCGGCGACGACCGAGGCGGCAGCGGAGGCGGCGACGGAGGCTGTGGCTGAGGAAGAGGACAACAGCTGGCAGGAAGAGGACGACGCGTATCTGACCGGCGTGAAGGCGGAAGACTACGTGGAGCTTCCTGAGAAATATGACCGTCTGAAGGTTGAGGCTGCGAAGCCGGTGGATCCCACCGACGAGGATGTGGAGAACCGGATCCAGCAGGAACTGGACAACCGCACGACCTTGGAGGAATCCACCCACACTCATGTGCGGGAAGGATACGTGGTCAGCATTGATTATGTCGGAAAGATCGACGGCGAGGCGTTTGAGGGCGGCACCGGGAGCTATGATCTGGAGATCGGCTCCGGCACGTTTATCGAAGGCTTCGAAGAGGGACTGATCGGCGCGAAGAAGGGAGAGACCCTGGACATTAACGTGACGTTCCCGGAGAATTACAGCGCGACAGACCTCGCCGGCAAGGACGCTGTCTTTACAGTGACAATCAACAAGATTTCCGAATACATCACACCGAAACTGACGGATGAGTATGTCAAAAGCCTGAATCTGACGAACGCCTTCGGGCAGGCGGTCACGAATGTGGAGGAATACCGGGATTATATCCGCAGCAACCTGATCGAGGAGCGCGAAGCGACCTATGAGGACACCGTAAAGTCCGCGGTCGCCGAGAAGATCGTGCAGGAGAGCACTCTCAAACAGGATCCGCCGGAGAATCTGGTGAAAAGATATAATTATCTCCTGACCCGCCAGCTGGAATATTACGCACTTCAGAGTTACATGGATCTGCCGACTCTGATGGGGCTGTATTTCGGTGCCACGGAGGACAATTATAAGGAAATGATTTACGACATGGCCGGAAGCTACGCGAAGCAGGGACTGGTCTTACAGGCGGTCGCGGACGCGGAGAATCTCAATCCTGACGCGGATGAGGTCAGCACGGCAATCGCGGAATATGTCGCGATGGACGCGACGACGGAAAGCGTCGACGATCTGGATCGTCTGATCAAGGAATCCCTCCGCGACGAGCTTCTGACCGACAATGTTATTGAATGGCTGTATAAACACTGCAAGGTAGAGGAGCCTGCGGAGGAACCCGCGGAGGGCGCGACTGCGGCAGAAGCCGCGGAAGCCGGAAATGAGGAAAACGCGGATGATTCCTCCACCGGGAATACCGCGGCCGCCGCGGAAACGGAAGAGGACAAGGACTCCGAAAAAGACGAGAAGTCT
>JAUNJS010000499.1 GCA_030533125.1 Eubacteriales bacterium
TGACCCTGCGCCGGGGAAAACCCCGCCGCCCCAACCCCGCCGCCTCCGGGCGGCGTTTTTTATACTGCTTCCTGGAAGCCCGTAACAAACGCGTTCCAGTCCTTTTCCCACTTTGCAAGGAGGTCCTCGGTATCATCCTGCGGGAGGCCGCCATAAAGGATGGAGTTTCGGCACAGCTCCTTGATTTCGGCGATACCCAGGTTCCATGAAAGGATCACGGCATAGAAGTCGTCCGTCAGCGGTTCCCGCGCCAGGAACAAACCGTCGTCGGAGCAGATGACAACCGGGAGGCCGTTGATCATATAGGTCAGGCCGGGATGGAGGCGGAAATCGCTGATATATCCAAGGCGGTAATTGCTGATGGGGCAGATTTCCAGGGCGATGCCCTTCTCCCTGTATTTCTCCATCAGCTTCGGGAAACGGAAGAGGTTAAACCCGTGCCCGACGCGTGAAGATCCGTAGAGACAGGCGTCGATGACATTCTCGTTGTCCGGCCGAAGGCTCTCACCGGCATGAAGGAAAAGCTTCAGGCCGCTCTCCTTCACCTCTTCGGAAGTGAAGAAATCCTCATATACGCTCAGCGGCTTGCTGTCATCCTCTTCATTGACCAGATCCAACCCGATGATGAAGTCCTTCGGATGCTCCGGGTCGTATTCATCCCGGATGCTGCTGCTCACGCGAATAACGCTGCGGAGAATGCCGAGCGCGAAATCCCTGTCAAAGAAACCGTTTTTTCCGGAAACCCCGATCAGCCGGACGATAAGGTCCGGATACTCATCCTTTACGTGATAATAGGCGCTGCGGATCAGCCGGAGCCTTTCGGCGACAGCTTCATCATCACCAAACAGGATGATCCTCGGCTCAAGAAGGTATACCTTGTTTTCGCAGCAGCTCCGGAATCCCTCTTCATAGAGCGTTTGCAGGAGCTCCGGATCGTCGGCCAGGCCGTTAAGCCTGCTGAAGAGCAGCTCAAAGCTGGCCCAGCGGCCGTCAGGCACGTCCGCTTCCGATATGACGAGAATCTCCCGGAGTTCATCCTCGGAGAGCTTTCCCCCGGAGAGCGCTTCGTTCAGGAGCACAGCGTTTTCCGGCGCGCCCTTCACATACATCGTGCCGTATTCCGGCCCGCCCTCCAGGACGATTGAGACCTTCCCGTACTCCTTCAGTACCCGGATAAACCGCGATACCGGAATCACCTTATCATCATGGACGTGAAGATCCCCGCCCTTCGGGAGCTCCCGGCAGAAACGGTGAAGACCTTCATGGACCGGCGAATCGTCTCCCCAGTCAACCAAGGCGTAGGGGATGTTCTCCGGATAGAGCTGATCCGCTTCCTGCTTCATACGGATGAGCACGGCGTCAAGCTTCTTCTCGTCTTCCGAAAGCGTTACCTTCGTCTGGATCGTTTCCCGGAAATCTTCTCTGCTTTCCGGCGCGAACGGCTCAGCCGCCGCCAAACCGGCCAGAAGCATGGTGGTGATAAGCAAAAGGATTGCTGTTCTGATTTTTTTCATTGCGAAAACCTCCTGTCAAGCTGTCACCTGTCTGATGCCGCCTTCCTCGCGGAGTTCTTTTCGCCTAAGCATACAGGAGACGCTTCCCTGTCTCCTTCAAGCCAAAATGAGCGGTTCCGGTTTTATTTCGTCTTCGGATCAGACTGGATATAGTACAGATACGCAAAAAGGATTGTCAGGCCGAGGATCGGTACGGACAGGGAAATCAGGATCACGCTGAAATTGATAAACTCCCGCATCTTGATAATGAGGATCAGCTCGCCGGCAAGCTTCAGGATTACCGCGGAAGCAATGTACCCGACGGAGGCCCTTTTTTGATCCAGCTTGTTGGAGAACATGATGACGTTGGCAAACGCGATCAGATTGAAGATATTGATCATCATGGTCAGCTCTTTGCTCAGGCCGAACTGGTCTATCATCTGGCCGGACTGCAGAAGCTGAATGCCCAGCAGCGCGGCATAGGCATAAACAACCCCCAGAAAAGAACCTGCTCCTTCCATTCTGTTCGTGTGAAGGACATAACCCAGTATGGACAGATGTGCCAGAAGCTGAATCACGCTCTGGAGAACACCCATCACCGTCAGGGTGCCCTGGAATGTCCGGATCAGGTTCCACACGCTGATCGCTGTCCCGCAGACGGAAAACAGAACCAGGAAAGCAAAAACCCATCTTTTGCCGGAAGAAACTACCTTGCTGTTCATGTCTTCTCATTCTCCTTTACATCTTTTTTGGCGACCGGCTGTTATCTATCTCCCCGCTCCCGCATTCATATGTTCCGGTACATCTTCATATACTACGGAATGAACGGGATGTCAATCTTTGCTTCAGCCCGCGATGTGAATAAAAACGCCGCCCGAAGACAGCGGTGTAAGACCCGGGCGAAGGTCTGAAGCATCTTCGTGACATCCCGGGTTTTCCATTGTTTTTGAAGTAACCGGCGTTA
>JAUNJS010000137.1 GCA_030533125.1 Eubacteriales bacterium
AGCAGATCCGGCTGCCGGAAACGGATCGTACCGGCACCGGACAGAGCCGGCAGTTCGCTCTGATAATGATGATCATAAAAGAGGAGGAAGCCGATATGAGAAGATGTGCAGGGCGTCTGACAGCCGTGCTGTTGACACTGACGGTGGCAGCTCTGTCGCTCGCGGCCTGCGGCGGGAAGAAAGAAACAGAACCCGTCGTCAGGGCGACACGGGTTGAGACGCAGAAGGCGGAACGCGGATCGCTGGACATTACAGGTACTTATATCGGCACCGTTGCGCCGCACAACACAGTCAATGTCACCCCGCTTGTTTCCGGGACGGTGCTGACCGTGAACGTGAAGGTCGGCGATAAGGTCAAGGCCGGAGATGTGCTGTGCCGGTTCGACGACAAGGCGGCGCAGCTGCAGCTTCAGTCCGCGCAGAACGCGGTGGAATCCGCGAAAGCCGGGAAAGAAGCCGCGGAGGACCAGATCGATGCCGCGCAGGCCCAGGCGGAGGCAAGCATTACTTCCATGGAGGGCCAGATCAAGACGCTGAAAGCGCAGCGGAAGTCCTATAAGGAACAGCTCGAACAGCTTAAGAACGGCATCGACCAGCTGAAGGCGGGTGCGGAAGCCGCGCAGCAGGCCGCCGAAGCGGCGAAAAATGTATATGACAGCACCAACGCGCTTTTTATCCAGTACCAGGCGTTCCTGTCCGCGAATCCGGACTGCCTGACGACAGCCGGCCTGATGGCCGCGGCGATTCCGCCGGTGGAGATCAATACCATCTCTCCGGCTGACGCAGGGACCGGCGCCACATACGGCGACCAGTACGCGGATCCGGAGGAGACCCCCAGCAAGGCGCAGGAGGAAGCTGCCGCCAAAGAAAAGCAGGAGACGGCGGCGGCTCTTCTGGAGGAGCTGGGCAAGATTCCCATGACGGTGGAATATCTGACAGACGCGGGACTCAGCACACTCAAGGACCAGATGGAGCAGGCGCAGGAGACGAGCAAAAACGCGACCTCCGGGTATTCCCAGGCGCAGGCTTCCATCACGCAGCTGGAGTCCGGGATTTCGCAGCTCAACGCGCAGATTGAAGCGCTGGAGGACAACATCGATGCCGCGTGGGACGCGGCCGACGCCACGGGAAGCACAAAAGCATATGACGCGCAGATCAAGGCCGCGAAGACCGGGGTCGAGTCCGCGCAGTACCAGGTGGATCTGTATACCGTGACTTCCCCGATCGACGGCGTTGTCGAATCTGTGAATGTGGCGGAGAACGAGATTTCCGCCCAGGGATATCCCGCTTTCACGATCTCTGACAAGGAGGCCATGGAAGTCTCGTTCTACGTGCCCGAGGAGGTGCGGGATTTCCTGCGCGCGGGGAATGAAGTCATGGTGGAAACCACGGACGGAGAAGTCAAGGGGAGGATCTCCGACATCGGGACAGCGGTCGATCCGCAGAAGGGCCTGTTCATGATCGTCGCGCAGATCACATCCGAGTCAAAGAAAGAACTGCTCTCCAATACCAGCGTGAGCCTCACCCTGGTGACGAATTCCGTCAAGGACCAGATCCTGATTCCGTTCGATTCGGTTTATTATGATAACGACCAGGCTTATGTTTTTCTCGCGGACGACGGAAAGGCGGTCCGCCGGGATGTCACGGCGGGGCTGTACAACAATGAAATGATCGCAATCACGGAAGGACTGAACGACGGCGCGGAGGTTATCACCACCTGGGGCGCGGGCCTGAAGGACGGCGCGCCGATCGAGGTGATCACCAAACAGCAGTAAACGGTAAATGCTTCCCGGTTCCTCCGGGGATAAAAGCTCCCCGGACTGCGCCCCGGCCCCGGAATCTCCGCGCTGCTTCGCGCGCACGAACCGCCCGGATCCGGAAAGAAAGGGAAAGTAAGGAAAAGGACAGGGGAAGAAGAGGATCGCAGTTTTATGAATCTGACAAAGCTGGTTCTCAAAAGACCGGTTTCTACGGCTCTGATGATTCTGGGAATCGTTGTCTTCGGCGTTTTCTCGGTTCCGAATTTTGATATGGAACTGATTCCGGACATCGATCTGCCCATGTATCTGATTTACACGATTTATCCCGGAGCGGATCCCTCCAGCATGGATACGCTGGTGACCGGCAGGATCGAGGACGCGGCGGAGACGCTCAGCGGTGTCAACACAGTCATATCCTATTCCTACAACAACTACTCCATCGTCGGACTGCAGTACGACTACGGGCAGAACATGAACGACGCGTATACGTCGCTTTCCGCGGCCCTGGACATGCTGGATCTGCCGGAGGACGCGCAGGATCCCACCATCATCGAGATGGATGTGAACCAGATGCCCACGGTCATGATTTCCGCGACGAGCGACGGCGCTTCGGACATGATGGCCTATATCAACGAGACGGTTGTCCCCACGCTTGAGAGCGTCAGCAATGTCGCGCGCGTCGAGGTCTCCGGCGGCAGGACGAACTATGTCCGCGTGCGTCTCAACGAAGACAGGATGCGCCAGTACGGATTGAGCATGTCGGCGGTTTCCGCCTCGATCGCGGCGGCGGACTACAATGTCCCGGCCGGAAAGATCCGGGCGGGGTCCCAGGAGATCAGCATCAGCACGAGCGCGGAGCTGCTCTCCCTGCAGGCGCTGGAGAACACGACGCTCGCGACACAGACCGGCGCGCTGATCCGGTTGAAGGACGTCGCGGATGTCAGCATGAGCGTGCAGGATCCCTCTTCAATCAGTCAGTACAACGGGCAGGACAACGTCAGCATCCAGGTCTCCAAGGTGCAGAGCGCGTCCACAGTGCGCGTCGCTTCCAGTGTCCGCGCGGCGCTGGAGAAGCTGGAGCAGCAGGACGCGGGCGTGACCTATGATATGATGTACGACGCCGGCGCGGAGATCCTGAATGCCCTCAAATCCATTGTGGAGGCCCTGGCGCTCGGCGTCCTGTTCGCGATGCTCGTCCTGTTTCTTTTTTTCGGGGACTTCAAGGCATCCCTCATTGTCGGCAGCTCCATGCCGCTGTCCGTGTTCGCCACGCTCGTGTGCATGTTTCTTCTGGGATATGACATCAACATTATCACAGCCGGGGCCCTCGTCATCGCCATCGGCATGATCGTTGACAACTCCATTGTTGTCATCGAGAGCTGTTTCCGCGCGCAGGAGGAGGGGAAGGACCTGAAGGACGCGGCCATCGAAGGGGCGGGGACCGTCATGATGAGCATTGCGGCCTCTACGATCACGACCTGTGTCGTGTATCTGCCGCTCACGATGATCGAGGGGCTCGCGGGGCAGATGTTTTCCCAGCTGGGAATGATCATCGTCATTGCCATGGTCTCGTCCCTTGTCAGCGCCCTCTGCGTGGTTCCCCTGCTGTACGTCTTCACGAAGCCCAGAGAAAAACAGGCCAGCCTTGTCAACGGGATCCTGGAACGCGTCCGCGGCGGGTACGACCGTCTGCTGCGAAGGCTTCTGCACTGGAAAAAGACAACCCTTCTGGTCAGCGTCCTGCTTCTCATCGCTTCCTTTTATATCGCCTCCCTGCTTCCGTTTGAGCTGATCCCGGCGGATTACAACGGCAGCATCACGATCACGGCGGATTTCCGGCCCGGGACAACCCTCAAAATCATGGGAGAGAAGATGGCCGGGGTGGAGGAACTGGTGCGCCAGGATCCGTATTTTGAGAATTACGGGATGACCATTTCCGGGAACCAGGTGACGATCACCACGTACGCGGTGGACGACTGCGAAAGGTCCAGCGAGGCGGCTGTAGAGGCATACTCGCAGGCGCTCTCCTCGATGACGGACGCGGATCTCACGATTACCCCGAGCGGCGGGACGAGCAGCGTGATGTCCAGTTCCTACACTTCGGACACGGTGGATGTCGTGATAGAAGGCGAGGATATGGACGCTCTGGCCCTGGCCTGCGGGCAGGTCGAGGAGATGATGTACGGGCTTCCGGGCGTGCTGCATGTCAAATCGGACGCCTCTACGATGCAGACAGCCGGGCATATTGTCGTGGATCCCCAGAAAGCCATGGCGGCCGGGATCGCGCCTGCCCAGATCGGTCTGGAGCTGTACCAGACAATGACCGGCGTCACGGCGGACCACATGGAGATCGACGGAAAAGAGTACAGCATCATTCTGAATTACCCGGACGGCACCTATGATGATATCAACCAGCTGATGGGAAAGATCATTTCCAGCCCTTACGGAACCCAGGTCGTGCTGCGGGACATTGCGACCGTCGAATACGATCAGGAGCTTCAGATGATCCAGAAATCCGGCGGGAAAATCCAGAACACGATTTCGGCCACCACGACGGAGGGGAAAAAAGGGAGCGTCCAGAAGGCGGTTACGGCGGCTATGGAAGACATGGAGCTGCCCGAGGGGGTGTCCCTTACCAGCTCCATGCTGTCGGACATGCAGGACGAAAACCTGACGGCGATCTTTTATTCGATTCTGGCGGGCGTTTTTCTGGTGTTCCTCGTGATGGCCATGCAGTTCGAGTCCCCCCGTTTTTCGCTGATGGTCATGACCTGTATTCCGTTCTCCCTCATCGGCTCCTTCCTGTTCCTGTACGTGAACCGGAGCAGCCTGAACATGGTCTCCATGATGGGGTTCCTCATGCTGATGGGCATCGCCGTCAACAACGGCATCCTGCTGGTGGACACTGTCAACCAGGAGAAACAGCGCATGCCGCTCGAGGACGCGCTGGTCGAAGCCGGTAAAATCCGTCTCCGCCCCATCCTGATGACGACCCTCACCACAATCCTTGCGATGATTCCGCTGGGCTGGTTCACGGAGAACAAGATGATGACAAGCATGGCTTTCGTCATCATCGGCGGCCTTTTAGCCTCCACGATTCTGTGTCTTCTCATGATGCCGTCCTATTACCTGATCATTTCCGGAAAAGAAAAAACCGCGGCGCCGTAACAGCGCCGGAGGTGACGCATGGCATCCGTAAAAAACGATTTTTCCGAGCAGCAGGCTTTGCTGAACAAAGAGATCCGGGAGGGAGTATTCCACCGGGTCTATTTGTTGTGCGGCGCGCAGGCCTACCTGCGCCTCCAGAACCGGGACAGGCTCCGGGCGGCGCTTCTGGGAGACGGCGACGAGATGAATGTCTCGGCGTACTCCGGCATGAACGTCACCGCCAGGGAGGTGATCGACCAGGCGCAGACACTGCCGTTCTTCGCGGACCGGCGCGTCATCCTGCTGGAGAATTCCGTCTTTTTTTCAAAAAAAGCCGGGGTGGAATCGGACGCGCTTGCGGCGTTTATTCCGCAGATCCCGGAGACAGCTTCCCTGATTTTTGTGGAGGAAAGTCCCGACCGGCGCAAGAAGCTCTATAAAGCGGTCCAGAAGCACGGTTTTATCCTGAACTGCGAGGATATCCCCCCGCAGATGCTCAGGCAGTGGACGGCCGGGCTTTTCCGGAAAGCAGGGCTGTCCATCGACGGCCCCGTGCTGAGCCGCTTTCTCGAGACCTCCGGAGAGGACATGATGAACCTCCGGGGAGAGGCGGAGAAGCTGATCAGCTACTGCCTGGGGCAGGGGGCGGTCACGGAGGGGGACATCGCGGCAGTCTGCAGCCCGCAGATCCAGGACCGCGTCTTCGAGATGATCAGCGCGGTCTCCCGCCGCCGGAAGGAAACGGCCCTTTCGATCTACATGGATCTCGAGGCGCTGCGGACACCCTCCCAGGTGATCCTCACCCTCCTGCAGCGGGAGTATTCCCGTCTGCTCCAGATCCGGGAGCTGCAGAAGGCGCGGGTGCCGGAGGCGGAGATCGCACGGCGCGTCGGTCTTTCTTCCTGGATCCTCAAAAAGAACTATCTTCCGGTCACCCGCGATCTCGACCCGGTCCGGCTCGAGCGCGCCCTTCAGCTGTGCCTGCAGGCGGACCAGGATTATAAGAGCGGCCGTGTGAGCGCGGAAATCTCTGTTCAGATGACGATCGTGAAATTGTCCTGTTGACCGGGATGCATGAACCTGTTATTATATACAGGATTTTCTTTTGAAAACTTCTTCTTTGAACAAAGGAGGAACGCGGGAGAAGTTAGCGCCGGGGCCTTCGCGGGCTGACGAGGATGGCAGTAATCGAAAGATTCGGCGGGTGCTGTCACGGCTTTTGAGAAAACGGCGGGCCGTCAGGGAGAGGGCAAAAAGCAGAATCAACACTGTAACAAAGACTCTTCCAGCGCCGGAAACAGAGAGGTTATGTCGTGGGCAGATGTCCTGCAGACCGCGGAGCCCTGCTCCCCCTGCGGGGACGGAAAGCCCCGGCACGGCAGACGAATAGCGTATAAACTGCATATGAACTGCGGCGGAATCACTGCCGCAGGAACCGCAGGATCTAAATTACGGCAACATTACTGTTGCAGAAACTGCAGGATCACAATTATGGCAATATTACTGCTGCAGAAACAGCAGGATCAGAATTGCAGCATGAGAATTGCAGCAGGCATCAGAAGCGCAGCATATGAACAGCATATGAACTGCGGGCGAGGTCCGGACACGGATTCCGGATGACAATAAGAACAAGGAGTGCAGAAAGAATGAGAGTTGTTATTCAGGATAATTACGATAAGATGTGCAAATGGGCGGCTGACTACATTGCCGCGAAAATCAATGCCCATAAAGAGGAGAGGCCCTTTGTCCTCGGCCTGCCCACCGGATCCTCCCCGATCGGCGTCTACGAGGAGCTGGTAAAAAAGAACAAGGCGGGAGAACTGTCCTTCGCGAATGTGGTGACATTCAACATGGACGAATATCTGGGCCTGCCCAGGGAACACGACCAGAGCTACTGGTATTTCATGCACTATTATTTCTTTGATCATCTGGTCGACATGAAGCCGGAGAACATCAATATCCTGAACGGCATGACCGATGACCCCGAGGCCGAATGCGCGCGCTACGAGGAGAAAATCGCCTCCTACGGCGGGATCGACCTGTTTATGGGCGGAATCGGCGTGGACGGACATCTGGCGTTCAACGAGCCCTTCACTTCGCTTTCCTCCCGGACAGGTGTCCGCAATCTGACAACCGACACCCGCATCGTCAATTCCCGCTTCTTCGGAAATGATATGGAGAAGGTGCCCGCGCAGGCGCTCTCCGTCGGCATCGGGACGGTGACGGACTCGAAGGAAGTCCTGGTTCTGATCAGCGGGCACAACAAGGCGCGCGCCCTGGCGGCTGTCGTCGAGGGCGGCGTGAGCCAGAAGTGGACCTGCAGCGCGCTGCAGCTGCACAACGCGGCGATCATCGCCTGCGACGAAGAGGCCTGCGGCGAACTGACAGTCGATACATACAAGTATTTCCTGGACATCGAGAAGACTGAGAGACTTTAATCGTGACAGTTTACTGTAAAAGCTCTGGCGATGCGGACGTGAACCATGCAAGCTTGCTTGCGATGGTTCACGGACATTTCGCCAGGCCACATGTATGAGCAAAAAAGGCACGCGCCGCGAAGCAAGCGGGCCGGTTTGCGAATACATGTGGCAGGATTGCGGGAGTGCGGCCTAAGCCGCACGGAGCAATCCAAAGAGCTTTTACTCCCTGGTGGAGGCAGTCACGCTGCCATGGCAGTTT
>JAUNJS010000138.1 GCA_030533125.1 Eubacteriales bacterium
GTGATGTTCTTTCGTTTCAGTTCTTATCCGCAGCCGCCTCCGTCGCGGCCTCGCCCGCTGCTTCCGTCGATCCCTCTGCCGCCTCCGTCGCGGCTTCACCCGCTGCTTCTGCCGATGCCGCCGCGGCCGCTGCTTCTTCCGCGGCTTCGCGCGTGTTCCAGAGCTCGTCCAGAACCTCCTGCGCATTCTCCTCCGTCACCTTGAAAATCACGCCGGGAATCTCCTTCTCCGTCTGATTCCCTTCGATCAGGTCCTTTGCGGCACAGGCGGTGAGACTCGCCTGTTCATAAAAATCTGTAAATACAGATCCGCTCATCAGCTTGTTGATGATCGCCGTGCATGTGTCTTCGTGCGCGTCCGTCCCGATCACGAGAATATCCCTTCCCACAAGCCGGTGCCGGAGCTGCACGCCGTCCGCAGCTGCCTGACAGGATTTTTCCGTGCTGCACAGAACAAGCTCCACTTCCTTGCGCCGTTCATTGATGATCTGCTGCATATAATCGGAGATTTCCTGGAAATCCTCTGAATCTGTCTCCCCGAGAATCTCCAGTTTTGTTCCCATATCCCCGGCGGCTTCCTCCAGAGCCTCTTCCGCTTCCCGGCCGCCTCCGACCAGAACCGCGCCCACATGGCCGTCTCCGTTAAAATCAATCCCCCGCTCCGTTCCGCTGTAGTCATACAGGATACTCATCTGGCAGGCCAGTTTGCGGGCATAGGTTGTCCCGATCCAGACACAGGGCATCTGCTCCTCTTCCCAGCGGGCAGTCTCCTCCGGCCCGGGCTCGCAGTTTACAAAAACAACCTGCGCGCCTCCCTGCGTGATTGTGTCCGCGATTCCCGGGATTCGTTTATCCGAGACCGCCGAGACAATGAAAAGACTGCACCCCTCCTCCAGCAGTTCTTCAACCTGCCTTTCCTGCGCGCTCCTGCTTCCGGTCATCTCTCTCACATAGAGATTCTCCGGCAGAAAGCCGCGCAGCGCAAGTGCCTGCCGGAGTTCCACCAGAAGACGCGCATTGTCCCCGTTGTCGGAGCGGGACAGGCAGATCCCCACCCGCGTATTCTCCGTGGTAATCCGGATTTCCTCTTCGATCGGCGCCGCCTCCGTATCCGCTTCCGGTGCTGCCTCTGCCATTTCCGTCATATCCTCTGATGCCGCTTCCGGTGCCGGGGCCGGCGCGCTGCCGCCGCCGCAGCCGGCCAGAAACAGCACGAGCATCACAGACGCCAGAATAACGCCTGTGCCTTTCCGTTTTCCTGAAAAAAGAGATATAAACCGGGTTTCAAACATAGACAACACCCCTTTCCCCGTGAAACAGACCGGTCAGAGCGGTCTGTATAGTCCAAGCAGCTGCCAAGAACCGATATGAGTGTATAGTCCTTTTTATTATAGCATATAGTCGGAGAAAATGGAGACAGCAAACCCGCAAAAGAACACACAAAAGAGTACGGATCAGAGGCGGAAAGACTCCTTACGCGGGCCGTGTCATAACACAAAAGGGCCGCGGCAGATGCCGCAGCCCTGTGTGTTGATTTCATGTAATCTCTTCTTCCGGAGCCTGCGCGGACGAACCGTCCGCGGGCCCCGCGGGATCTCCGGCTCAGACTCCTTCGATCGGATAGCAGACCTTGCCGGGGTTGAGGATCAGGTTGGGATCAAAGACTTTCTTGATGCCGAACATGAGGTCGATGGTCCTGTCGCCGACGCACTCGCGCAGATAGCCCATCTTGCCGCGGCCGATGCCGTGCTCACCGGAGACGAGTCCGCCGATCTCGGTCGCGCGCTTGTACAGGACGCTGAAGTACTTGTCGACGCGTTTCTTGAACTCATCCTCCTCCAGGTCATTGCTGCACTGGTAGATGTGGAGGTTGCCGTCGCCTGCGTGGCCGAAGCTCTTGATCACGAGGCCGCACTCTTTGCCGTACGCGTTCGCGAAGTTCAGGAATTCCGCGATCCGGTTGATCGGGACAACAACGTCGCACTCGTCCAGAAGCTTGGTCTCGGACTCGATTGCCTCCAGGAATCCGGAGCGGGCCGCCCATGCGTCCTTGATCTTGGTGGGGCTGTCAGCGACGAGAACGTCCATGGCGCCGGCTTCCAGAACCAGCTCGCAGGCCTCTTCGACCTTGGCCATGACTTCGTCGTCGGTCTTGCCGTCAAAAGTGACCAGCAGATAAGCGCCGACTTCTTCGCCTTCCATCTCCTTCGGGAAAGTGCTCTTGCCGATGAAGCGCTCACTGGAGAGAACAATCTCTCTCTCCATGAACTCCAGCGCCTGGGGATCCAGCTGCGCCATCTTGATCTTCGGAACCGTGGAAATAGCTGTCTCCAGATCCAGGAAAGGAATGATCAGGGAGATGACGACCTTCGGAGCGGGAATGATCTTAAGGGTGAGCTCTGTGATCACGCCCAGCGTGCCCTCCGAGCCGACCATCAGGTTGATCAGGCTGTAGCCCGTGGAGGTCTTGCTGACCTGCGCGCCCAGATCGATGACATCGCCGTTCGCAAGAACGACTTTCATCGCGCGGACATAATCACGGGTCGCGCCGTATTTGACAGCGCGCATGCCGCCGGCGTTGGTGGAGACGTTGCCGCCCAGACATGCGAACTTCTCGCCGGGATCCGGGGGATACATGAGACCCTGACGTACGCAGTCCTCAGCGAGGTCATTGAGCAGGACGCCGGGCTGTACGCGGACGACCATATTCTCCAGATCGTACTCAATGATCTGGTTCATTTTCTGTGTGTCGATCATGACGCCGCCCAGAACCGCAACGCTGGCGCCGACCAGACCTGTGCCCGCGCCGCGGGGCGTAACAGGAATCAGGTTGTCATTGCAGATCTTCATGACCGCGGAAACCTCCTCGGTCGTCAGGGGCTGAATGAGGACGTCAGGCATTTTCTTTCCGTAAATCGGCATCTCATCGCGCATGTAATCGGGATTAATGTCTTCACCGGTGAAGACATGCCCGGGGGCTGCTGCCTTGAGCTGCTCGATGATTTCGGGGGTCACCTGGTTATACTGAGCCATAGGTACTTGCCTCCTTCATAAATACTGTGAAAAAACAGATAGTGTTGCACAAAAGCTGCGCCCGCCATGGCAGACAGCGGCCCGGGCCAGGCGCAGCTGCAAGCCGGTTACTTATGAATACGGCAGAGCCTGAGGATTGGCACCCATCGCGATCGCGATTGCCATCACAAGGACGACAATGATGCAGAACGTCGCGCAGGGAATGATATTGGTCTTGATGATCTTACCTTCATTTCCGTTGGTTCCTGTCGTAGCACAGGCGGAAACGACGTTGTTGACGCAGACCATGTTGCCGATCGCGCCGCCGTTATTCTGCAGGGCGACAATGAGGACGTACGGAAGATGTACGATCCCGGCCGTTGTAAACTGCAGTGAACTGAACAGGGTATTGGAAACCGTGTTGGAGCCGGACATGTAGGCGCCCAGCACGCCGATGAACGGCGCGATGACGAGGTACGCGCTGCCGGCGACGTCCGCCAGACCCTTCGCCATAGCATAGAGCATGGAGTAGGAAACACCCTCTGCCACGCCGGCGGGAACCAGTTCCGCGGGCATCTTCGTAAAACGGAAAATATTGACCATGGCGACGCCGAACAGCAGAGCGATCGCCGCGCCCTTGACCTGGTTCAGAGCGCCCTTCCAGGCTGTGTTGACGTTTTCACTGGACATTCCGTGAAGCGGAATCGTGAGCAGCGCGACGATGATGAACACCACACCGGGATTCCAGAGGATCGCCCAGTTCCAGTTTCCGCCGAAAATAACGCCGCTCTGACCGGTGCCGATCGTAAAGCTCTTCATCGCGTCGAACAGGCCGACACCGAATTTCTGTGCCACGCGGGTGAGAACCAGCAGACCTGCGATAATGAAATACGGCGTCCAGGCCTTGACGAGCGCCATGTCGCTGATCTTGGGTTCCGGAACCTTTGTCGTCGCGAGCCAGCTCTTTTCCCAGTTGTCCTTCTTGTCAAACGTCCACACATCCTTGGGAACAAGGAAGCCGTTCTTCGTGGTGACCAGGGTGACCAGAAGCGTAATGATCGCGGCGAGAAGAGATACCAGCTCCGGACCGATGAATGCTGCGATCAGGAGATAGAAAACGTCAAATGTGACCGTCACGAACAGGATGTAAGGGATGACCGGAAATACATCGCTGAACTTCTTTTCTTTGCCGTAGAACTTACAGACAAAGCCGACGCCGATGGTCAGGATGACCGCGCAGCCGATTGCCAGCGGCAGTGCGGACCAGAATGTGAGCGCCATCTTCCAGGCATCGAGATCGCCGCCCAGTCCCGCGACTGCGTCTTTTACGGTCGTGAACGCCATATTGGTCGGTGTTCCTACCGCGCCGAAACAGACAGGTACGGAGTTGAAGATCAGGGCGACCATTGCCGCGCAAAGAGGCGGAAAGCCTACGGAGATCAGCAGCGGCGCAGCCAGCGCTGCCGGTGTGCCGAATCCCGCCGCGCCCTCAATGAACGCACCGAAGATGAAGCCGATGATGATAGCCTGCAGACGCGCGTCGGGCGTGATGCCCTTGAACATACCGTTGATCGCAGCCATAGCGCCCGACTGGGACAGCGTATTCATGATCAGGATCGCGCCGAAAATAATCACCAGGGTCTCAAACGCGCTTAGGAAGCCGAGGATCGTCTGCCCCACCGCGCTGGTGCCGTCCATTGCAATAACCGGCATCTTCCACACCGCGACGCCGATGATACACGCCAGGACCCATGCCAGCGGCAGGGCTCTTTTGGCAGGCCAATTAAACCCGACCATCAGGACAATCGTCACGACGATCGGAATAAATGAGATGATTGCAAACATTTTTTATTACACCTCCCTTATGATACACCGCACCTTCCCACTTTGCGGCGAATGAATTATAACAAGAGTATTATACTCTTAAAATTGCACAAATACAATTCCAAAATCAATTGATCTCTTATTAAAAATGTACTGTATTTTCTTCAATTGAAATTCAAACATGTGCGAAACTGCCAATCTGTCTATTCTCTCCGCACGGAAACAGGCCGCCTCCGGAACGGAGCGCGGCCTGCTGACTGCGACGGACTTTTTTTCTTTATTTTCACCCTCCTGCACACAGGTTTTTCGCGTGTAAACCGGCATGCGGCGCCGCCGCGGAATGCGGCACAGCACACTTGTCTCCCCGGAACAGAGGTATTGTCTCTCCTGTCCGGAAGCCTTTAAACCGCCGCCTTCTGTTTTTTCCGGAATCCGGCGGTCGTCCGCAGGATGATGCCGTCAAAAAGCATGAACATGGCAGGCATCAGGAGAATAACCGAGGCCATGCTCACCAGCGCGCCCCTGGCCAGAAGCGTACAGATCGAACCGATCATATCGACGCGGGAATACGCGGAGACGCCGAAGGTAGCCACAAAGAAGCTGCAGCCGCTCGTGATGATGGAGAGGATGCAGGTCCTGTGGGCAACAGCGACCGCCTCCTCCTTTGTTTTTCCCGCCATGCGCTCCGCCAGAAAGCGGTTGGTCATCAGAATCGCGTAATCGACCGTCGCGCCCAGCTGGATCGTGCCGATGACAATGCTGGCGACAAAGGCGAGGCTGATGTGCTGGTAGAACGGCACCGCCATATTGACATTGATGGCAAACTCAATGACCAGGACCAGAAGAAACGGGAGTAAAACGGACCTGAACACCAGCAGGATGATAATAAAGATCGCTGCCATGGAGAGGAAGTTGACCCTGCGGATATCGACATTGGTCGTGTCCTCGAGATCCTTCATCATCGGCGCCTCGCCGATCACCATGGCTTCGGGATCGCGCGTCTTGACAATCTCATCGATCTGCGCGATCTGCGCGTTGGCCTCCTTTGTCGCCTCCTCATACTCGGATACAACCAGACCCATCTCGTGATCCTCGCTCCGGAGCATGTCGGTCACCCCGGACGGAAGCAGCTCCATCGGCAGGAGCGGCCCCACCATGGAAGGAAGGCTCATCGTGAACTTGACGCCGTCCACCTGGTCGATCTTCTCAAAGATTTCCCGCTTCACCGCGCTGTCCGTGTTCCTGTCCATCAGGATCAGATGTGTCGTGTTCATGTGGAAGGTCTGCTTGAGCTTTTTGTTGGCAATATTGCCCGGGATATCCTCCGGGAGGGCCTGCGAGATGTTGTAGTAGATGCTCACATTCCGGCTTCCGTACAGCGCCGGCGCCGCCACCAGCAAAAAGATCAGAAGCCAGAGCCGGTAATGGCGGATTATGAAGGCGCTGACCCCGTCCAGATCCGGAATAAAACGCCGGTGGGAGGTCTTCTCGATCACACCGTCAAAAACGAGGATCATCGACGGCAGGATCGTGACGCAGCACAGGACGCCGATCACGACTCCCTTTGACATAACGATGCCGAGATCACGGCCGAGCCCGAACGTCATGACGCACAGCGCCAGAAAGCCGGCGACCGTCGTGACGGAACTGCCTACGACCGAGCGGAAGGTCTGGTGAATGGCCAGTCCCATGGCTTTCTCCCGGTCATCCGGATACTTCTCCTTGTTCTCCTCATAGCTGTCCAGCAGGAAGATCGAGTAATCCATGGTCACGGCGAGCTGGAGCACGGCCGTCAGCGCCTGGGTGACATAGGAAATCGACCCCAGGAAAAAATTGCTGCCGAGGTTGTACAGGATGGCGAGTCCCACGCCCAGAAGGAAAAAGAACGGGACGGCATACGACTCCATTGTCAGCTCCAGGACAATGAGGCTCAGGATCGAAGCGATCACGACGTAGACGGGAAGCTCCTCCATGCACAGGTTCTTGATATCCGTCACAAGCCCTGTCATGCCGCCGATGAAGCACCTCTCGTCAGCGATCTTTCTCATCTGCGTGAGCGCGTCCATGGACGCGTCGGACGAGGTCGTATCATCGTAAAACGTCACCAGAAGCTGGGCGTCCCCGTCCATGAATTTTTTCCGTATGTTATCCGGCAGGAGCTGCGGAGGGATGCTGATATCTACGACCTCCCCGTACCAGAGGACGTTTTTGACATGCGGAATCTCCTTGAACGCGTCCGCGAGCTTCTGCACCTCTTTCATGGGCATCCCTTCAAGGACACACATCGAAAACGCGCCCGTCCCGAACTCATCCACCATAATATTCTGTCCCTCCACCGTCTCCAGTGAATCGGGCAGATAACTCAGCAGGTCATAATTCACGCGGGTCCCGATGATTCCCAGCACAGAGGGAATCAACAGCAGCATGCCGATGAGCAGGATCAGTATCCTCCTCCTGGCAATCCATTCTCCCAGTTTCAATGCGGGCTCACTTCCTTTTCCATCTACTGTTCATCTGTTTTTATCTGTTTCATCGCCGCGGCGGTTCCCGGCGGTTCCTGAAATCCGCCGGCGGCCTTCGGCATAGTGTACTATATCAGACCTTTCCCCCTGTTGGAATAAACAATCCCCGCAGTTTGTCTATTCGGCCGAAAACAGGGATTCCTGCTTCTCCCGGCTGCCGGAAACAGGGATTGCCCGGACAGCGCAGGCCCCCGCCGGAGGAATCTTTTCCGCGCAAAAAAACCGC
>JAUNJS010000500.1 GCA_030533125.1 Eubacteriales bacterium
ATTGATGCTGATAATGATGAAATAGTAATAGGTGTTCCTGCGAAACTACTTCAAAAGAATATTGAGTTTATCGACACACCTGGTTTTGACGATGAAACCGGAGGCAAGCTCGAACAAATGAGCAAGAGAGCAATTAATGAAGCCGATATGGCTGTGTTCTGCTGTAATGTCTTGCAGCTAGGCAAAATATCGGAGAGAGCTTTGCTTGATGATCTTGCTATTCAACTGGGACATTTCTGTATGGTTTTATCGAGAGTCGATAATCTAAATACAGAACAAGATTGGAAAGACATTAAAAAGAAAGCTGAATGGTTGATGCGTGACCGAGGGGATAATGTTGGTATTGAAATTCAAGAAAAGATATTCCCTGTTGTTGCCGCCGGTTCATCAAAGAATATTGAACCCTTTAGAGAATACTTGACCGTCATTATTTCTGACAAGCAAATACAAAACAAGATAAAAAGAGAAACTGATCGGCGTCGAATTAAAAGGTTTGTTGATGATTTTGGGGAAAAAGTTAAACAGGTTCAAGAGACACTATTAGAAGACCAAGATCATTTAGAACACCTAAATAACAAGATAGTTCGAGAAAAGGAACTTCAGGCGCTCGCATTAAAAAATAAACTGATTAATGAAGCTGAGAAATCACGAATTGTTGTGAAGGATTATGCTGGCAGATGCATGAATGCATATAAAGCAGGTCTGGAATTCTTAAATGATCCGCAGACCTTTTCATCACAAGCTAAAAAGCTTTCAGATAGAGTGATCACGGCTTTGATAGAGAATATAGCAGAGTATGGTGGAAAAGTCGACTGTATGTCTTCAGATAAGATTCAAGCTATATTGAGAGGAGCAGTCGGCAGTCATTCATTTTCTGTTCCAGAGCCTAAGCGCGAGCCGGTGAAATCAAGAGGTGTTCTTGGACGTACACTTTATACAGCTGTTAACGTCTTTACTTTGGATTTTGAGGTTGATGATGGATATGACTATGTATACAGAGATTATAAAACGCCTGCTGTTACCGCATTCCTAAACGGCCCAATTACTCTTGTGTTGAGTACATGGATTCAACTTACAAGAAATACCGTTGATGGCATTGAAACCTCGGGATTTCTCGGTGGATATGAAGGCAAGATAAAGGAGATTCAACAGTCTATAAACATATGTGATCAAGTGGTTGATAAATTGGAGGGACTGTGTGCAGAGTCATTGAACTATTACAATGAAAACAGTTTCGGAGGATGTTTCGGCTGATAGTGCAAAGAACGCTATGATTGTAATTTGCAGCTTGTTTCCGCAAAAAAGTATGATAACATTTGTTTCCCCGTCTATTTCTTTAGTGACAAAGCTGTTGAACAAGGTTGAAGAATGCAGTACAGAGGACAGCGATGAGAAGTAGACCGTATTTTATATGCGATTTGATTGATTATAGGAGAAAGGGATTATAGATATGGGCGGTTTTACAGTGAATGGATGCGGTGTCGGTGATAGTTTTTATCCCCAAAAGGGACTTGGTTTGCATTTTTGCAAATCTTGCAGATCAAAGCAGGATTTTGTTTTGATGGAAGTGCGGCGCAAAATTAAGGTGTTTTTTATTCCAACAGTTTCGATTAATGTTAAATATGCTGTAGGATGCGCGAAATGCAAGTCTGGTTACTATATAGACGATAAATGGAAAGATGCTTTGATGAATTCGAAAGCGACTATTCAGGTTGAGGACGACGGAATACGTTTGTTAATGACAAATAATGGACCAGATACAGGAGGAATGGATACATCGGAAATGATAGATATGATAATGAAGGATCTATAGATCTTCTTGATTCTGAATTCATTGATGGGTAAACGATAGTTGATAGCATCTTTCAAGGAAATGTATTAGAGATTAATTCTGGTGGTTTCGTCTTGTCAAAGAGGCTTCGATTTCTGCTGTTTTCTTATACACAGGAATCGGCGCCTCTTAGAAACCAGTTTCAAAGGAAGGCATCCATGAAATGTATAGTAGCAGTATTGATATTTACTGTTAGTGTGTTAGTGCATTTAATGGGTGTTTTTATAAGTGGGTGCTTTCTATATGGGAAGAGATAAGATGAAAAAGATTTTTAGGAATAGCAGTTATCGTCCTTATTACATTTACCGCCTGTAATAATTCTGAAAAGTTTTATTATTCCGGTACATTTTATTTGGATTCAAATTGCGACTCCTATGAAATGGATCTTCATAAAGTTGAGAAGATCGAGAAGGCTGAGGAAGTAATATATCTAGCAGTATATTCCGACGGGAAAAATTCGGTTCAGGTTGCGTTTGGGCTTCAAAAAGAGAACGGCAGCATTTATGACATCGATAATCCTGTTATTGATTTGGATGGGAAACAATATGTTATGCCAAGGCCTCTTCGGAAAAATGATTATACTATAGATGCATGCTCGGAACATTATATCAAG
>JAUNJS010000139.1 GCA_030533125.1 Eubacteriales bacterium
GACCGGGAAAAGGAAGTCCGGTACGAGAAAAGCCCGCGGAAAGGGCGCGCGAAAAACGGCGCGCGCCCCTGGACGCAGAGCCGTCCTGCCGCGGTTTTTGCTGTCCTTGCGGCCGGATTCTCCGCTGTGCTGACATTTTCCGAGATCTGGGCCTTTACCACCTGGGCAGGGCTGAAGATGGATGAGATAATCTTCCATCTGCATGCACCGCTGGAGGGGACCGGGGGCGGAATGCTGTGGAAATATGCCACGCGCTGTATTCTGCCGGCCGTCCTCATCATGCTGAGCATGGTTTTCATGATCGCCCGCCTGCGCCGTACCCCCCGCGCGCGGGGGACTTTTGTGAAGCGCTCCCTCCTCGGCGCGATGACCGCGCTGGTTTTGTGTCTGGCTGTAGGAACTGTCAAGCTCGACCTGGTCAGGTATTTCCGGGACCAGATGGAGGATTCCCCTTTTATCGAAGAAAACTATACGGATCCCCGGAAAACCGCGATCCGTTTCCCGGAGAAGAAGAGGAACCTGATTTATATTTATCTGGAATCCATGGAGACGACCTTTGCCGACGTGGAAAACGGGGGAGCTTTCAATGAAAACATCATTCCCGGGCTCACGGAACTGGCCCGGGAGGGAGAGAATTTCTCCGGGAATTCCGGCCTTCTGAACGGGGGCTATGTCATGCCGGGCTCCACTTATACGATGGCGGGCATTTTCACCCAGTCTTCCGGGCTTCCGCTGAAAGTGGATCTGGGAGAGGAGTTCACGGACCAGCGCGGGTCTTTCAATAAAATGAATACGCAGGATTCCTTTTTCTCCGGCGTGACGACGCTGGGCGACGTCCTGCGCGACGAAGGATACCGGCAGGCGTTTCTGCTCGGCTCCGACGCCACCTTTGGGGGGCGGAGGCTCTATCTGACGGAACACGGCGGCTATGAAATCTGGGACTACAAGTGGGCGGTCGAACAGGGTCTGATTCCGAAGGACTACTACGTTTTCTGGGGATACGAGGATGAAAAGCTGTTTACGTTCGCCAGGGAAAAGGTGACGGAGATGGCGTCCGGTGAGGAACCCTTTCATCTCTCCCTGCTCACGGTGGACACGCATTTCGAAGACGGCTACCGCTGCAGGCTGTGCCGCGACGATTTCGAGGGAAACCAGTACGCCAATGCCATGGCCTGCTCCAGCAGACAGGTATATGAGTTTATCCGATGGGTCCAGGAACAGGATTTTTACGAGAATACGACGATTGTCCTGTGTGGGGACCATCTGACGATGGACAGCAATTTCTGTCTGGACGTCCCCGCTTCCTACAACCGCCGGACTTATACCGCCTTTATCAATGCGGCCGGCACGCCCGCGGATCCGCAGCGGGAGCGGACGTACACGACGCTGGACTGTTTTCCCACGACGCTGGCCGCGCTGGGAGCCGATATAGAGGGAGACCGCCTCGGACTGGGCACAAATCTGTTCGGGACAGAGGATACACTTGCGGAAACTTACGGAGTGCAGGAATTATCCGACAGCCTGAGCAAAAAGAGTTCCTTTATGCAGAAGCTCGCCAACATCGACATTTATGATTCGGAACTCCTGCGGCTGCAGGGGCTGGCGCCCTCGTCTTCAATCCGGATCACGGACTGCGATGCCGCGGAGGGCAGACTCTCCGTCGCGGTCGGAAATTTCAAGAATATCGCGGAAAAATTCCGGTCCGTGGAGGCGCAGATCACCGATAATGACCATCCCGACAGAACGGTCACCATCCCCCTGCAGAAGGGAGAGAACGACGTATATACAGGAGGACTGGACGGGACGGAGGGGATCAATCTCAAGTCCTGCCGCCTGTATGTATATGTGAACGGAAAATCCGGCATGCGCTATGAGGCCGGCCGCGTGACCGGCGACCTGTCGCTGCGCACGGACGATATCCATGAATACCTGCGCAGGCTGGCACAGAACCCCCAGTACAGTATTTTTGTCGCCATCCGCGACGACGGAACCAGGGACGTCACGGAGCAGATCCAGGAACTGCTGAACGGGCTCGGACTGGAGGAGACGCTGCACGGACATTACAGATGGAGTTATTACGCCGTGCTTATCCCCGGAGAGGAAAAGAAGGAGGAGATCGGAGAGGAGGAGCTGAGCTGTACCGGCGTGCTTCCGGACGGCGCCGAGTACTCCGTCATCAGCCAGGGCGGATTGTCCGGGGCGGGCGGAAGCGCGGGAAGGTATCTTACCTGCTCTGTGAAAATCAACGACGTCGAATACGCAGTACAGAGGATCGGACTGAATTTCGTGGTGTATGACAACGAGCACTCTGTCGTAGCGGACAGCGTGGAATTCAATACCTACGACGGCCTCTACGCGCGAAGGAAGGAACCCTCGTACCAGAGTCCGCAGTGAGCGCCGCGCCCGCGAAAACCGGGCGGAAAACATGCACTCTCTTTTTCTGTAACACGCGAAACTGCATTTGTGACGCTTTTTGTGACTCAAACGGTATAAAAACAACTCGAACGGAAAACACAGGGAAAAACTCCCGGGGTATAATGTTAGTGAAAAGGGCCGGGCGGCACCGCCGCGGGCCGGAAGACTGCAGAGATTACACCACGGGAGGACAGAGGCATGGCAGCCACCACCACAGAGAAGCGGGAAAACGTTTTACACGTGAAGATGCTTGGCGGGTTTTCCATGAGCTATAACGGAAAGGTTATTGCCGGTTCTTCAAAATCGTCCATTACCCAGAATAACGCGCTGCTGCAGATCCTGATCCATTCGCGCAGGGACGGCGTGACGCGTGACCGGCTGGAGGAGCTTCTGTTCGGAGACAGGGAGGTCGACAACGCGCACCATTCTTTGCGCAGCGTGATCTACAACGCGAAAAAGCATCTCGAAAAGGCGGGCCTGCCGAAGGTGAATTTCATCACCTCCGAGAAGGACGTCTTCTACTGGACGGATGAGATCGAGGTGGAAGAGGACGCCTACGAGTTCGAGAGGCTCCATCGGGAGGCGGAACAGGAATCCGATCCCGGGAAGCGCCTGGAGAGTTTTCTGAAAGCCAGTTACCAGTACGGCGGGGAGTTTCTCCCCATGCAGACCAACAATGTCTGGGCCGTGCGCGAGTCCATGCGGTATGAGAAACTCTTTGCCGACTGTGTCGAGAATGCCGGAAAGATTCTCCGCGAGATGCAGGATTACGGCCGCATGAAGGAACTGGGGCAGTACGCCTCGGCGATCGCGCCGCTCTCGGACTGGGAATCCCTGACAATGGAAGCGCTGGTCTGCATGCGGAAATACGATGAAGCCATCCGCCTCTATGAGAACACGGTCAGCTATTATCTGGACGAGCTGGGAGTTCATCCCTCCGGCAGGATCGTCGAATGGTTCGAGCATCTCGGGAAGGGACTCTCGCACCAGCATTCGGTCCTTGAAGACCTCAAAAAGGACCTCGACGGGAACGACGGAGCGCAGGAGGGCGGTTATCTGTGCAGCTATCCCGTGTTTCAGGGGATCTACAGGACAAACCGACGTCTTCTGGACAGCACGGGCGCATCCTCCTGCCTGATGCTCTGCACGCTGCTGGACAGCAAGGGAAATCCCATGAAGGACGGATCCGTCCTGGAACGGCTTTCGGACCGCCTTGTCGACAGCGTCCGTATGAGCGTGCGCAGAGGCGACGCGCTCTGCGCGTACGGAAGAGGACAGTGCCTCATCCTTCTCGTCAACACTACGAAAGAGGGCTGCGGGCTTGTCCAGCAGCGCATCAACCGGAACTTTATCGTCGGACGCCAGCGGATCAGCATCCGCTACGATGTCAGCAGCGTATGTCCGGATGAACACGCCACTTTCCGCAAGAGCAGTTGAGGATACCAGAATATGCGGGTAGCGATAATTGACGACCGGATCGATGACCGCATGGTTCTTTTCAGGGAGCTGGACACTGTCCTGCGGGAGAAGGGCTATGCAGTAGATGACATCAGCCTGTTTGCCAGCGGAGAGGAATTCCTGGCGCAGTTCGAAAAGGGAAAATACGACCTGATTTTCTTCGATATCTATATGGAAGGAATCAGCGGAATCGAGGCCGCCTCCCGGGTGCGGGAGACCGACCGCACCGTTCGCGTCGTCTTTGTTACGACGAGCAACGATTTCGCGGCGGAGAGTTATTCGCTCCGGGCGGATTATTATCTGCTGAAGCCGTTTGTCCATGAAGATATCGTCAAGGCAATCGAGATTATTAATCTCGAGGACTATGAGCGGCAGAGGGTCATCACGCTGCCTGACGACAGCACTTGCCTGCTGCACGATATCCTCTACTCCGAGTATTACAATCACCGGATCGTACTTCACCTGAAGAATTTCAAGAAAAAAGTTGTCAGAACCAGCCAGGCAAGAATGGAATCTCTTCTGTGCGACAACCATTCTTTCGTAACCTGTACGAAAGGCATGATCGTCAATCTCGAATATGTCAGGCGAATTGAGGAGGGAACGATTTACCTCGAGGAGGACAGGCAGGTGCCGGTCAGCCGCAGACGTATGCCGGAAATCAGGAAGGCGCACGCCGCGTACCTTTTCCGACAGGTCAGACAGTGAGGACTGGCGATTCGCTGTGCTGTATTGTATAAACATTTGAATTTGTACGAAACAAAAACCAATCTGAACCTATTTCAAAGCCGGACATCCTTGCGGATGTCCGCTTTTTTTTGTATACTAAAAAATACTGTAAAAGCAGGACTGCGGGAGCGCGAAAGCGCGGACCAATCCGGGGAGCTTTTACACTCCGGTGCAGCCGGGAGCCCCGGCATGCCGGTATGCTGTTTTCTTTCAAACGAACCTGTCCTGATTGGTTTTTCTGGTCACGGAGGAATTTATGCAGCCATTCACGTTGATGGAAGCAGTACTCTACAACCTGCTGAGGTCAATTCCGCTGATTATGCTGGGGTTTTACCCTTTCCGGGAAAAACGCCGTTTCAGCGCAAAGATCACGTCGCTGATGTTCGAAGCGATCCTGCTTGTCTGGGTGTTCTCAAGCGTTTTCAATATCTATTACGCAGGGACAATCTTCTTCAGGGTCATAGGGGAAATTGTCGGGATTATCCTGATCGCGGTGCTGTACGTAGCGGCTTTGAAGGGGCATCCCGGCAAGATGCTTTTTTTCTGTTTCATGCTGATCAACGTCGGATACATGACGACAGCGACTTCCAAATGCATCGAAGGGGTGCTGTTTCCGGATCTTGTCCGCGGCAGGTATATGTGGTCCGCGTCTCTGTGCCTCTGTCTGGTTTCCCCTTTTATCCTCTATCCTGTTTTCCTGTTTATCAGATGGGAGAAGCAGCATCTGACCAGGGACATGCAGCCCGGATACATCTGGGATTTCAGCTGGCTTGTCCCGACGACTTTCTATCTGATCTGGGCACATGATTTCTACAGCAGCGGTAATCCTCTCGAATGGGTACTGAATCCGTTCAATATCCTGTATCTCGGGATTGTCAACCTCGCGTCCTTCCTGGTTTATTATCTCATCCTGCGGATGGTGATTGAAAACAACAGATCTCTGCAGCTGCGGGAGGAAAACCATGCGCTCACGCTGCAGGTGATGCAGTATGATGATCTCAATAAGCGTATTGCCGCTGCCCGGCAGGGGCGGCATGATCTCCGTCATCATATCGTGACCATGGAGAACATGCTCAACGCGGGAAACGTAAGTGAGCTTCGGCAGTACCTGTCGGATATGACAGACCGGTACCAGCTGGACGGAGCCCTGACCTACTGCAGCAACACGACTGTCAACGGGATCCTGATGTACTTCGCGAATGAGGCCAAGGAGCAGGGGATTGACTACAAGGTCAACATAGGAATCCCCGAGAATATTCCGATCTCAAAAACGGATCTGAGCATTATTTTCGGCAATCTGATTGAAAACGCGGTGGAGGCGTGCCAGAAACAAAACGCCGGGGAGCGGAAGATCCAGGTGCGGGGCCAGACATCCAAAAATACTTTCACGCTCACGATTGACAATACCTATGAGACAGCCCCTGTCAGGGATAAAAGAGGAAGATTCCGCTCCATGAAGCATTCAGGAATGGGAATCGGGACGGAATCGGTCAAAAGTATTGTGGAGCGCTATAAGGGCGTTATCGAGTTCGAGACCAGGGGAGACCTGTTCTGTGTTTCGGTGATGCTGTATCTGTAAACAGGCGCTGCCTGCGGCATGACATGGAAGGACAAAATGGCGATTGCGGAGTATAGGCCGGGAAGGGCTGTTTTGCTGATTGGCATCATGCTGCTTCTGTCAGGGTGTGTCAGAAAATACGGGAGAAGCGAGATCGCTTCTTACGTGAGAAGGCAGACGGGACGCAGCAGTATGATCGTCTCCGAGGGCTACCGGGAAATTCAGGAGGACGAAGAGGGATATCTGGATCACCTGTGGACGGTGACGGATTCCGACAGCGGCACTGTTTTCCATGTGCTCGACGACTATTACTGGACGATGGAAAAGGTGCAGAACAGGCTTCTGCATGATTACGATGCCTGCGTCTTTCTCTCCCTGCTGGATCAGGAAAAGATCCCGCGCCCTGAACAGCTCTCCCTGAAAAAGACGCAGGAGTCCGGGCTGGTTTCTGTCATAATCAGCTGTACCTTTAAAGACACGGAGAGCCTGCGCGCCTGTTATGAAGCGCTGCGGACCCTGCGGGAAGGGCTGGAAGAGGCGGGCTATCCGGGGCTGGAGGTCCCCTATACCGTGAAATATCAGAACCCCCTAAGGGGCAGGGTCGATTATGAGGTTGACGAGGGGGACACACAGGGCAGTATCGGAGACGTGGACGAAGAAGAATACGCGCGGATGCGCGAAAAATACCTCTGCTGCGCCCTGGACTACAGGTTTGAGGACGCGCTCCGGGAATTTGACGATTCGGAGATTAATGCGCTTGTCCATTCGCCCGGGACAGTGCGGATCCTGAACGAGGGCGAAGCGTACGAAGATGTAATCGGAAGCCCGAAATATGAGGGAATCAGTTTCGGAACCTTCTTTGAAATCCTTCGCAGAGAGGGGTTCCGCCCGTCCGGAAACGCCTGGCACTTTACATGGGTGGCGAAGGACGGCAGCAAAATGGAGTTTTCCTATGATTTTTGTGACCTGAGCGGTTTTAATGACGCGAGAGGAAAGCTGAAAAGCGGGTATTATTATATCCGGGACGATAAAAAAATCCGGATGAAAGCCTATTACAAAAATCATCTGGAGGCGCCGGAAATCAACGCGCTGACAGGGCTCCGGCTTACCGAGAGCCGGGCCGACTAGTGTGCCGGGCCGGAAGCACGCAGTAAGCCCGCCGTGCCGGGATTTTACGGCCTTTGAACAAAGAGTTTTAGCATTCTGTATACAGAAAGAAACGCAGCTGAATCAGACAGGGCGGCAGAGAACTGCCGCCCTGTCTGTTTTGGATATATTGGCAAATGCGACCATGGGTTAATGTTGACAAGTACAGAGGCGGTGTTATATCATCCGACATATATGAACTTTAGTTACTGTAAAAGCTCCGGCGCTGCAATCAGACACCGCGCAAGCTCGCTTGCAGCGG
>JAUNJS010000140.1:0-728 GCA_030533125.1 Eubacteriales bacterium
AGAAGGGTAAAAAGACAAACACCTTCAACTTCCCAGGCTTCTGCATCAGACTTATAATAATCCGAACGGACGAGCTCTATCTGCCCATACTCTCTTTCCAGATCATCTATTACTTTGATATAGGGGGCATACCCGGGATCATTGTTATTTACATCTATATCTTCACTGAATTCCTGCCCGGGAGCAGCTTCATCAATTGTCAGCATGTTTTTTTCTTCAGAAAGCGCCTCGTTCTGCGGCGCATAGTCCGGATGCCCCGCTTTGGAAAGCCAGTCTCCCATTTCCGCGTCACTGTTTTCCGATTCCCGGATCTCCGTCAGCCCGGCTTCAAGTGCACGGTTCCTGCTCTCGATCACATCGCGGACGTATTCCCCGTCGATAACCGTTATTGCGGTGCCTTCGACCGGCGCCGCCTGAATGTCTGAATCCACTGCGCTGCCGGTCATACCATCCAGGACCGCCAAAATCGTCTTTTCTTCCTCCGTGACGTACATCACAACACTGTTATTATCATCCGTATCCTTTCCGTCGGCATCCTTCTGAACCGAATTATTCTCATCAGAACCATACGCAACAGCATTATTCCGGCCGGCGGATATCGCTGTCTCCTTTTCCTTCTCCTCGCGTGGTTCCGACTGTAGTTTATATGCGACCGTCCGCACCGCTTCATCGTAATTTATGACTGCCTGTGTCCAGTCCTCTTTGCCGGCGTAAGCGTCACCCAGGCC
>JAUNJS010000140.1:738-7560 GCA_030533125.1 Eubacteriales bacterium
CCTCCGTGCTTTTCTCATCCACCTCGATTGCTTCCGTAAATGCCGCGATCGCCTTGTCGTAGTCCATCTCCGAAAGGTACTTCTGACCGGTCCGCAGTTTTTCTTCTATCGCCGGAGCAGATGCGCCGGTACCGGAATGGCGCCGCGTCCAGATCATAATCAGAATCGCCGCCTCAATGACAATGGCCACAGCGAACAGAATAATCACATACAGCCATTTGTCTTTCTTTTTATAATTCATTGTCGTCCTCCTGTTCACCGGTTATCTGTCCGTTTTCAGATCCAGCCTTTTTCTGTCAGCTGGAGATATAAATCTTCCAGGATCTGCATTTCCGCATCCTCAAATCCGGTATTCCGTGTTTCATAGAGGTCGTGCGCGTTCCGGTAATACGTCAGAAACACGCCATAGTCTCTCTCTTTCTGTTCTTTCGTCTCCTCCGACGCGTTTACCAGAAAAGCCATCCGCTTATAGGATCTGTAATCGTCCGGGAAACGGTTGAGCATCTCATGGGCATACCCCCGCGCACTCTCCAAATTGCCTGTTTTCTGCAGGAGGACGATGATGTTATTGTATGTCATGGTGCCGGACCAGCCGCTGCGTATAATCTCCCGGAACACGGAAACTGCTTTGTCCGCCTGCGCGCTGTCCTCCGTCAGATTATAAAGGTTGATATAGCACTGCGCGAGCCGTTCCAGGACGGGAGCCATCTGATCCGTCGGTAGGCACGACCTCGCTTCTTCCAAAAGATCCACGGCGCTATGCATATTGTCCTGTGTGATCCCCATCTGCTCATAGGCTTCCGCGGAGAGCATGTATGCCCGGAGGAGGTCTGTGTCGTTATCCGTTTCACGAATGCAGGATACGAGTTCCTTGACTGCCTCCGTATATTTGCCTTCATTGATCAGGATCTCTCCGCGTACAAGGCAGATCTGGCTCTGCACCAGGCCATTCTGCTCGGCTTTCCGGAGGATCTCCTCCGCCTTCGTACTGTTGCCGGTCTGCGCGAGGACGATCGCGTAATCCCGGAAATAGTCCGGGTTTGTCTCATCCATCTCCACTGCCAATCCGAATGCCTGTGCGGCCTCCTCCCGGTTCCCGGTCCGGTCATAGCAGCTTCCGAGAAGATAGTAGAGCTTGCCGTAGGCAGTTGCTGTTTCCGAACCGACGGACGGATTCTGATCCAGAAACGCATCCCCCCGGATCAGGCGGATGCATTCGTCATCCCGTCCCGTCGCGGCCAGAAATCTCGCCGTCCCGACCAGCGGGGCAATGCGGTACGGATACAGGGAGATACACTCGGAATACAGCGTAATCACCTCTTCATAGGCAGACTGCCCAAAAATGTTTTCCCTGGAATCAGCGTTCCCGGAAGAGGTTTCCCCCGGCTTTGCTCCATTTTGCTGCTTCGATTCTCTCTCCGCGTCCTCCGCCAGAGCCTCCAGAGACGCCAGCGTTCCCTGATATTCTTTTTCTTTTCCTTTCCTTCTGGACTGCAGGATCACGGCGCCCGCCAGAAACGCGAGGATCAGGACTGCGGCGGCCGCACAGACAAAGATCCTGCCGCGCATCATTTTCTTTTTATATCCGCTCTCCAGTTTTTTGTAGTTACTGAGTTCTCTGAGCATCTCCGCCGCCGTGGCGTACCGTTCTTCCGGCCTGAATCGGAGAGCGCGGAACAACACCTGAATGATCCCGTCGCTGATCCTTTCATGCTCGAGAATCAGTTGCATCTGTGCCCACTCACTGCCGGGCTTTTCTCCCGTGAGAAGCGTGAACAGGACGGCTCCCGCGCTGAAGAGGTCGGATCTTGTATCAATCGCCTCGGGCCTGACCGGACGCCCCGACCGGATCGCCTCCCGGATCGCCAGCTCCTGTTCGGGCGAAGCGTACCCCTCCGTGTATCCCGTCACCAGCATCCGGTTGTCGGTCAGATATCCGGAGATATTAAAATCGATCAGGCAGATATTCCCATCCGGCGTCAGCATGATATTCGAGGGTTTAATGTCGCCATGAACGACGGGGATCGGCTGCCCGTGCAGATAATCCAGGGCTTCCAGAAGCTGGCAAACATATTTGACCGATTCTTCCCGGGAAAACCGCTGCCCGTTCCGGAGCCTGGTCTGAAGAGACTCTCCCTCTATGTAATCCATTACGGTATATACTTCGCCGGAGACGTTGATAAAGTCGATTACCCCCGGTAGATAGGAATGTCTGAGCTGTTTGAGGATATCCGCTTCTCTTCGGTTTTCTTCGATGTCCCTGTGCGGAACCTTGATCTTCTTCAGGACGACCTGCTTTTTCAACCGCCTGTGCCAGGCCAGATAGACGACGCCCCCGCTTCCGGCTCCGATCCTCTCCCGGATCAGATAAGTGTCGCCGATCGAGCTGCCTTTCAGATCCGCGTCAGAGTTCCGCCAGCCGCCGGTGTTCTGACTCTGCCACGCATCTTCCTCCCGGTAACAGGAAAAGTCCCGATACTGCCCTTCGCAGCTTCCGTTCCCGCGCTCCTCTTCTTTTCCGAAAGCATTATTTGTCAGACTCTGCTGTCCGGCTGTATTGTTGTCTTGAAAGAACTTGTTTGTCATGTAGTTATTCATACGTTCATCCCCGTCGATCCGGTTTTCTGTTTTGATCAGAAGTGTCCCGACGTGTGTTTTCAAACGTAAAGCGTATGCGCTGCCGTGCATGCCCGGTATCTGTCACCCGTCAGCCGGCTTCAAGGCGTTAGTGATGAATTGTATTTCGAACAGCAGCGGCATTGTAAAAAACGGAGCCTTTTCACAGCCCCGTTTATCATTGACAAATACCATTGTATACGCCCAGTTCTGTTTCCGTCTTCTCGTACAGTGTCAGGATCTGTTCCAGCGCGCCCGACATGGTATTCATTTTCTTTTCAAGATTTGTAAGTCTGTGTTCCACCGTAGTAAATGAGCTCTTGATTTCAAAGACATTGGCAATCTGGAAATTGATTTTTTCCCGTCCGCATGCGACAGACCGCGCACAGGCATTGATTTCAGCGGCGATCGATCGCATGTCGTCGGATACTGTTCGCACCTGTTCCGGTTGTACGCGGAACTGGTGTCCTGCACCTGTGCCGCTTGATCCGCCGGCAACAGCCGGATCTCCTCCGACCCTGATATCAGCGCCGTTTTTCTCAATATGGATCTCGTCCATATCGCTGTCGACCTTCCTGATCATTTCGAGCAGCAGCTTCAGGTCTTCCCGGCTGACTTCAATCCCCCATTTATCTTTGATCAGCTTCGAAAGCCGCTCCAGGATTACGTCCGCGCTGATTACGCCGGTGGCGCCGTTGATGACATCCATGATATCATCAAAATCCAGATGGATTTGCGTGATCCAAATATTCATGTCAAATGAAAAGTTCAACACTTCGTCTGCAATGTCTACATATTGAATGTATTCCTCCAGCCCGATATGTTTCAGGAATTTCCGGATTTCGTCGGCCGTCTCCGGATTGCTTCTCTCATATTGAATAAAATACGCGATCAGGTATGGAAGGACATCCGCTGTCTTCGGATCATGCAATAACTTGCGGAAATCTTCCCAGGACTCCCCGGAAGAGTTGTCCGAGAGCGAAAAGCCGATCATCAGGAAATTGTAAGCCATGTCCAACATGTCGCTTCTTTTGTCGTCCGGCAGGGAACGCAGACAGTTGTTGAAAAAAGCGTCAACTGCCCTCATCTCCGAAGGCTGTCCGTCCGGGCATTCCTCCATGCTGAAACTCCCGTCCTCCTTCCACTTCATGAGGGAATTCGGGCAGTGATTTTCCAGAAAGCCACCGCCGCCGTTTCCGATTTCCTGGCCCTTATAGAAAGTGGTTTCACCGATGTCGTTCAGCAGGAGATTGACATAATCATAATCGGCGTTGTGATTTTCGATCAGTTCCTGCCTGCGGGCAATCCTGTCTTTGTAGTTTTCCATGAATTTGTCGGAAAACCCCTGCCCGTCAAAAGAGACACAGTGGTCCACCGTGTCGTCCATGATCGTAATATACTTGCTCTTGTTTCCGCCCTTTGAATGTCCAGTGACAGTCATCTCGTACCGGTCAAGGTCATATTTTTCACATACGTCCTGATACCACTGCAGCGCGTTTTTCTGCTGGTCCGTATCGGTAACATTACCTCCGGTGAAGTTGTCTTTCCACTCCCCGCCTGCAGTCCCCCGGAAAAGCACGACTGCCTCTTTACTGCTGTCGTCTGTAAAGACCATACTGAGCCCGCCGCCGCCGTTTTCCGCAGTGTCGACATGGGTTTCCCGGATCTGCAGATTCATGAGCTTCGGGTCATTTTTTACTGACTGTACGATGTTTTTCCAGTCCTGCGACGTCATGAAACTACCGCTGTCATCCCCTCCTTCCGTCAGGTTTGCGAAGCCCGCGCTGTTGATCCAGTCAGATACCGTCTTATATTTGTTGCCGGTCTCCAGATGGTCATTATTAACCGCATAGATCAGGCTGTTCAGCAACAGCAGCTGTTCTTTTGAAAAAGCCATCTCATATTCCTCAGTCTTACGAATTCTCCGGTCTTGAGAATCCGGCCCCGTTTTCCGTCCGGAAGAGGATCGGGTTCTCTCGGGATCTGTTCCCGGATTATCAGGTTATTGCGGAACAATTCCCGCTTCTTTCAAACCGGTCTTTCTCCCTGTCAGTCTGTTTCAACACAGCTGAAAAACAGGCTCTCCCACTGACTCTTCCCTTCCTCCAACTCCCGGACAGTCATTCCGATATCCTGTCCTGTATAATAAACCCAGTAACTGCCAACCATCCCCGCTTTGTTCAGCACTCTTTGCATTTCATCCGCATGAGATCTGTCAGGAACCGCGTCACTCACATAAACCGATGTTTCCCGGTTCAGTTTCGGGGCACAGGCAAGCAGTTCGTCCACAGTCGCGGCAGGGTCCAGTACCTCTCCTATCGTCGACAGAAAAATCGTATAGGATCGAACCTGGAAACCTGCATCTGCAAGGATCTCCTCTATGCGCGCGTCGTACGCCTCCTGCAGGAGATATCCGTAATAATTATCTTCGCACACATAGGTTTTCCCTTCCTGACCGGGCTTGATCTTTGCCAGAAAAGATCGGGATTCGTTCTCCCTGAAGCGGAGCTCCGCCCAGGGACGGAGACGGCTTCCCGGATCGATGGACTCAAGCGTGAACACGTGCGTCGGATATCTTTGCTCCAGATAATTCCTGCCGGCCCTCAGCTGATTCAGCGCTTCTTTCTGATAGCTGTACAGATCTCCCTTTTCGATCCTGTCTTTTTCTCCATATAAATCTATGAGCAGTTTCTTTTCTGTCTCCGTCATCTCAATCCCCGTCATTTCATCTGTACCTGTACATGTTTCCGTTATTCCCGCTTCCGCGGCAGTCACTTCCGTTTCTGTACATGTTTCCGGTTTTTCCGCTTCCGCGGCGGTTCCCTTCGTATTCGCCTCTTTCCCGGCACATCCGGAGATCAGGAATAACAGGACTGTCAAAAATACAGCTCCTGTCTGTATCTGTCTGTATTTTTTCATAATCCGGTTCTGCCTGCCGTCCCTTTCCGCGCCTCTTCGAAAATCATGCCGATCAGCTCAGAGTAACCCCGGCTCTCGTTGCTCTCATAGCCCCGGAAGCACACCTCACCGATGTCTTCCTCGTTAAATAAAAAGACGCTGCCTTTTCCCAGAAACCCTTCCGGATAGGGGACCGCCATGTAGTCATAGACATCCCTGCTGCCGTCGGAGGAGATCTTCTGGAAATATCCCATGATGGCTGCCTTTTTCGTGGCGCCGGTAAGCTTTACGATGCTTCCGACCGGTAATAATTCTTTCACACTGATTCTCCTGTCTAGATCAAACATGTATCATGCCCGACTTCCTGCGAAAAAGATTCACAGGGTCTGTCTCAGCATTTTCCCGACAGCAATCCGCCGCCCCGCAGCAATCCTGCCGCGCCGCGCGCTCATCCGGGCACAGCGTCTTCTTCCTTTTCATTCAGTTCTTCAAAGATATCTTTCTTCCCGCCGGAAATGGCGCTTACCGCACCGGCGCCGTGCGCGGCCAGTTCTATTCCGACATCCACAACAGCAGCGCGCACAACCGATTCCGCGACGGTCTTCACGGGATTCGGAGAAGTGAAGGTGGCACTGGCGGAGCTCAGTTTCTGCGCGGCTTTCCGGCCCCAGTTCCTCAGATTTGTCTTTGTCCATTCGCTGAGCTCATTTGTCATTTCCTTCTGCCCGCTCAGCAGGGAGGAGAGATACTCCGAGACCGCGTCCGTGCCTGCCGCGTCCGCACCCGCCGACAGGCCGGAGGCAGGTGTCTCGTCCACGGGAGAGGATACGGATACCGCATCGTCATACAGGGAGGATGGGCTGTCGTTGGAGCCGGAGAAGCCTTGTCCGGAACCGCTTCCGCCGTGGGATCCGCCGCCGGAACTTCCTCCGGAAGCACTTTTACCGATGCCGGAGCTCCCACCGGCTGTGCTCCTGCCGCCGCTGGAAGCCGCTCCGGTTCCCTGTCCTTTTGCGCCCGCCGCGGAGGCACCTGCCTGCGCGTTTTCCCGGGCTGCCGCGACATAAGCTTCCGCCTCCTTCTTTGCCGCCTGCACAGGATCCGTTTTTCCGGCTGCAGAGTCCGTGCCTTTGACCTTCTCCAGAGTGTCTGTAGAAGCAGGCATGGTTTTCACTTTAGATTCGTCAGACAACAGTTTGTCGGTTCCTTCTGTGTCCTTGCCCCCGGTTTTTCCGGATTCCCGCTCTGCGGATTTTCCGCTTTCTTTATCTATCGCCGAAGCTTCTTTTTTGTCTGCCTTCGGTTCTT
>JAUNJS010000501.1 GCA_030533125.1 Eubacteriales bacterium
CGGTTTTCCGGAGGAATCAGCCGGATTTTCCGAAGCCGCAACCGGTTTCCCGAGCGTGATTTCCGGTGAATAGCTCCCCCGGCTCCGGGCCCTCATGGCATCATGCAGAGCATGAAAGAGGCCTGTCACTGCGCCGTAGCCGAATGGCTGGATATCCGTGATCCACTGTACGTTCGGCGCCTCAGGATGATACCATCCGGCGTCGCGGCCGATCGAAATCGTGACAGGAAGAAGGGCATCATCCGATCCGGCATCGGGCTCCCCGAAATGGAGCATGGTCGGATGGAGATTGGAATAGACGCGGGTGCCGGGACTCAGCGCCGCGAGCAGGCGGAGCCAGACAAAACTGTCCTCGCTCACCGTCCCGAAAATCTCCCGCACGGCAAAGCCTTCCCGGACAAGGGCGCAGGCGAGCTCAAAGGGATTTCCGTTCATCCCCTCGCCGACGGAAAACACCGCGTCGGGATAGTCCCTGCGGAAGGAAGCGACGGCGCGGACGGCTTCGTTTTTCCATTCTTCCTCCGCAAAGGAAGTCTGCAGCACCCGGCCGAGCGCGGCGTACTGCGCCTCGATGCGGTCGATCTGATAGAACCTGGTAAGCTCGATAAAAGGGATTCCGAGGCGCTTCTGAAGGTCATAGGCTGCGGGGCGCGCCTCCGGATTCAGGACAAGGTTGAAATTCGCCTCCGCCATCTCCTGGAAGGCATCGTAATCCGCGCAGGCCCCGATCTGGCGGACGGTCCGCACCCCTGCCTGCGACAGGACCGCGGGCAGCTCGCTCTCCGGGGAGAGCGGCGCAAAAAAGCCCATGAGGTTCACCGAAGAAGCTTTCTTTTTACGGGGCTCCAGCAGTTCATAGATCGACTGCCGCACATGCACCATGGGCGGTTTTCTGCCTTCGCGGGTCAGCGCGTACATATAGCAGGGACGGACCCTGACACCGGGTACTTTTTCCTGCGCGCGCCTGCAGACCCGCTCCATATCCGTCCCGAGCAGAGCATCCACACAGGTTATACAGATCATCACTGCGCGCGGGCGCCTCCCCGTCTCCGCAAGACAACGGCAAATCTCTTCGACCGCATCGGGGATTTTTTTCAGGTGCCTGCCCGTCACAAGATCCGTCTCGTCCATGGTCAGGTAAAAAAAGCGTTCTTCGTATCCCGGCATGCGGCTGATCGCGGAAGTATTGCGTCCGCAGCAGCCCGGAGAGACTATCAGCATGACCGATTCCGGGACCGCGAGACCCGCGCGCTTCACGCCGTACCCCTCCGCACCGGGGGAGTTAAACGCCAGTGCGGCTGGAGAACTGTAGATCAGATGGCTGGAGGAGACAAGCTCCCGCGGGATGTCCCCGCTTCCCCTCGCCGCGAGCTGCGCGGCGGTAAAATACACCGTTTTCATCTTTATTTTCCCGAACTTTTCCCCCCGACAACACAGAACTCCGTTTGGTGTGGCGGATGCGTTTTCATCATTGTTTTCCCGAACAGTCCCCCGCAATTCCGGCGTCCAGCTCTGTACCTCTTTACAGCAGCTTCTGTGCAAGCTCTATAAATGTACGGCTCACAGGAAGCGTCGGGTCCCCCTCCACGGTCGTCATTCCCAGATCCTCAAAGAGGGTGATGTCATCGCTGCGCGGGATCTCTCCGATGATTTCCAGCCCCCTGGATTCGGCGAAAGCGCGGACTTTCTCTTCCTCTCCCACCACATTGCGGTGGTTCAGGATGATGCCGCGGATGCGCGCATAGCTGCGGTCTTCGAAGTTTTCGACGGCGCTCGCGATGTTGTTCGCCGCGTACAGCGCCATTTTTTCCCCGGAAGTGACAATCAGCACGTGTTCGGCATATCCCTCCCGGATGGGCGCCGCGAATCCTCCGCAGACCACATCTCCCAGGACATCGTACAGGACAACGTCCGGCTTCCAGTTCTCGAAAAGCTCCAGGTCCTCCAGAAGCCGGAAAGTAGCAATGATCCCGCGGCCGGCACAGCCCAGGCCGGGAGTCGGGCCGCCGGTCTCAATGCACAGGATTCCGCCGAAGCCGACCCTCGCGATCTCCTCGATCGACGCCGGTTCCTCGTCCTCCTCGCGCAGGTAATTCATCACAGGCCGCAGGGGCTTTCCGCCCAGCAGGCTGATCGTCGAGTCCGCTTTCGGATCACAACCGATCTGGATCACCCGCTTTCCCAAAGTGGCAAATGCAGCCGCCAGATGGCTCGTCACGGTGGATTTTCCGATGCCGCCTTTGCCGTAAACGGCTATTTTCAGCATATAAAAAGCTCCTTCCCGCGTTATAAACACAGAAGGAGCTTAAAATTACACAGTTCAACATACCCCGCACACGCAGCGGACGATGTAAATGATTTACACCGTACAAATGACATACATGACGCACATGATTTACATGAAATTCATCATTTTCATGAAATACATGATTTACA
>JAUNJS010000141.1 GCA_030533125.1 Eubacteriales bacterium
TCTCAACGGGCTCCATAGCCTTCAGCATACCACGCTCGACACGGCCGGTAGCAACGGTGCCGCGGCCGGAGATGGTGAAGACGTCCTCGATGGGCATCAGGAAAGGCTTGTCGTTCTCACGCTGAGGGTTCGGGATATAGGTATCAACAGCATCCATAAGCTCCATGATGTTGTCAGCCCACTCACTTGTGGGATCCTCAAGAGCCTTCAGAGCGGAGCCGCGGATAACGGGAAGGTCATCGCCCGGGAACTCATACTCGGTGAGCAGATCACGAACTTCCATCTCGACCAGGTCAAGGAGCTCTTCGTCATCAACCATGTCGACTTTGTTCATGAAAACAACGATATAGGGAACACCGACCTGACGGGCCAGCAGAACGTGCTCTCTGGTCTGCGCCATAACACCGTCGGTAGCGGCTACGACGAGGATGGAACCATCCATCTGCGCTGCGCCGGTGATCATGTTCTTGACATAGTCAGCGTGGCCGGGGCAGTCGACGTGCGCATAGTGCCTGTTGGCGGTCTCGTATTCAACGTGCGCGGAGTTGATGGTGATACCACGCTCCTTCTCTTCGGGCGCCTTGTCGATCTGATCGAAAGCAACAGCCTGGCCGCCGACTCTGATGGAGAGGACGCTGGTGATCGCCGCGGTCAGAGTGGTTTTGCCGTGGTCAACGTGGCCGATGGTGCCGATGTTGCAGTGCGGTTTTGTTCTGTCAAAATGCGCTTTTGCCATTGTGTTATTTCCTCCTTAAATAAATGGATTACAACCTGATTCTTTTCAGCTGCAGATGACTGTTGACTTATTTAAGGTTATGATGAACAGTCACTGCTCCACATTATAATAAACTGCGTAATAGATTTCAACAACTTTCGATCATGAAAATCGAAAAAATATCGGTCTTTCCGGACACCGCGAACAGAAGGTCCTTCTATTTAATATTGAGGATCTTGTCCGACACGTTCCGGGGAACAGGCTCGTACCGGTCAAAGAACATGGAGTAGTTTCCGCGCCCCTGTGTCTTCGACCTGAGGTCCGTCGCGTATCCGAACATTTCGGAGAGCGGCACATAGCCTCTCACCATACGTCCGCCGCCGATCTCGTCCATGCCGCTGACGCGGCCCCTGCGGGAATTGATGTCCCCGATGACATCGCCCATGTATTCTTCGGGCATCGTCACTTCGACACGCATGATCGGCTCGAGGAGAACCGGCTCCGCCTTCTTCATGGCTTCCTTGAAGCAGAGAGAACCCGCGATATGGAAGGCCATTTCCGAAGAGTCAACCTCGTGGTAGGAACCGTCGAAGACCGTCGCATGGATACCGACGACCGGGAACCCGCCGAGCGAGCCGGCGCGCATGGCTTCTTCGATGCCCGCGCCGATCGGAGGGATATATTCCTTCGGGATCACGCCGCCGACGACCTCGGAATCAAACTTGTACAGTTCCTCTCCGTTGGCGTCCATCGGCTCGAACCGGACTTTGCATTCGCCGTACTGTCCGCGTCCGCCGGACTGTTTGGCGTATTTGTAATTCTGCTCGACCGCCTTTGTGAAGGTCTCCTTGTAGGCGACCTGCGGCGCGCCGACATTGGCCTCCACCTTGAACTCCCGCAGCAGCCTGTCGACGATGATCTCCAGGTGCAGCTCACCCATTCCGGCGATGATGGTCTGGCCGGTCTCTTTGTTCGTGTGCTGGCGGAAGGTGGGATCCTCCTCCGCGAGCTTCGCCAGGGCCTCCGCCATCTTGGCCTGGCCGGCCTTGGTCCTGGGCTCGATCGCCAGCTCGATGACCGGTTCCGGGAATTCCATAGACTCGAGAATGACCGGATGTTTTTCATCACAGATCGTATCGCCTGTCGTCGTGAACTTCAGTCCGACCGCCGCGGCGATGTCACCGGAGAAGACCTCCTCCAGTTCCGTTCTCTTGTTCGCGTGCATCTGCAGGATGCGGCCGAGGCGTTCCTTTTTGTCCTTTGTTGCGTTCAGGACATAGGAGCCCGCCAGGGCGACTCCGGAATAGACGCGGAAGAAAGCGAGCTTTCCGACAAAGGGATCCGTCATGATCTTGAACGCCAGCGCCGAAAACGGCTCCTCATCCGAGGAATGGCGCTCCACTTCGTTGCCCTTCAGATCCACACCCCTGATGGAGGGGATATCCGTGGGAGCGGGCATAAACTCGACGACGGCGTCGATCAGCTTCTGCACGCCTTTATTCCTGTAGGCGCTGCCGCAGGTAACCGGAACCGCTGTGCACTCGCAGGTCGCCCTGCGAAGCACCTTTTTGAGTTCCTCCGTTGTCGGCTCCTCGCCCTCAAGGAACTTCTCCGTCAGGTCGTCATCCAGTTCGCAGATTTTCTCGATCAGTTCGCTCCTGTAGGTCTCCGCGTCCTTTCTGACTTCCTCCGGGATCGGACAGACAGTGATGTCGTCGCCCTTGTCGTCGTTGTAAATATACGCTTCCATTTCGAACAGGTCGACGAGCCCCCGGAAGGTCTCCTCCGCCCCGATCGGAATCTGGATCATGATCGCGTTCTTGCCGAGCCGTTTCCGGATCTGGTCCACGCTGCCGAAGTAATCGGCTCCGATCACATCCATCTTGTTGATAAACGCCATGCGGGGAACATTATATGTATCCGCCTGCCGCCATACGTTCTCTGACTGCGGCTCCACGCCGCCCTTCGCGCTGAACACACCGACCGCGCCGTCCAGGACGCGGAGGGAACGCTCGACTTCGACTGTGAAGTCGACATGTCCGGGGGTGTCGATGATGTTGATCCGGCACTCCTTTTCGCCTTCCTTCGGCTTCATGTGGTCGTGCAGTGTCCAGTGGCAGGTGGTCGCCGCGGAAGTAATGGTGATCCCGCGTTCCTGCTCCTGGTCCATCCAGTCCATGGTCGCAGTCCCTTCGTGGGTCTCACCGATCTTATAATTCACACCGGTATAATACAGGATCCGCTCCGTGAGAGTGGTCTTGCCCGCGTCGATGTGGGCCATAATACCGATGTTCCTGGTTCTCTCCAGGGGGTATTCTCTCGTAGACACTATGTTTCCTCCTTCTGCAAAGCAGCTGTTGCCGTGCGTTCATGTTTATTTATCAGACAGCTGCCACCCGACGATGCCGGACATCCGCGAAAGGGTGTCCTCCTTCCCGCGCCTTTATTCCGGCGCGGCATTCAGGCATAGTCTGCAAAGTCAGGATTTCTCAAGCTGCAGCCTTAGTGTCATCGGGCTGCCGATCAGAACCTGTAGTGAGAGAATGCCCTGTTGGCATCTGCCATTTTGTGCATGTCTTCTTTTCTTTTCACGGATGCGCCGGTGTTGTTGAACGCATCCAGCAGCTCTCCCGCGAGCTTGTCTTCCATTTTCTTCTCGCCTCTCTTGCGCGAGAAAGTGACGATCCAGCGCAGCGCGAGCGCCTGACGTCTGTCGGGACGAACCTCGATCGGAACCTGATAAGTGGCGCCGCCGATTCGCCTTGCCTTGACCTCGAGCACCGGCATGATGTTGTTCATCGCGGTCTCAAAAACCTCGACTGCCGGCTTTCCGGTCTTTGCTTCCATCTTGGCAAATGCCCCGTACACGATCTTCTGCGCGACACCTTTCTTGCCGTCAAGCATAATGGCGTTGATCAGCTTGGTGACCACTTTGTTATTGTACAAGGGATCTGCCAGTACATCTCTCTTCTGAACATGTCCTTTACGCGGCACGTTACTTCCCTCCTTATCAATAATGATAAATCACAGGTACTCACTCATATGGCTATTCGTGTCCGTGCTGTTATTTCTATTTTCACAGGCCTTTTTTGCTTCTCAAAATGCCGGGGACATCCCACAGCTGTTCCCGCGCGGCAGCCGGCATCCCGGCTGCCAGTCTGTATGATCAATAGAACTCCAACACTTCCTGAACCTGACTGTACCTTATTTCTTCGCTGCTTTCGGCCTCTTCGCGCCGTATTTGGAACGGGCCTGCCTGCGGTTCGCGACGCCGGCCGTATCCAGCGTGCCGCGGATAATGTGATATCTGGTACCGGGCAGATCCTTGACACGTCCGCCTCTGATCAGAACAACACTATGCTCCTGCAGATTGTGGCCTTCACCGGGAATGTACGAAGTCACTTCGATTCCGTTGGAAAGACGTACCCTGGCGATCTTGCGAAGCGCGGAATTGGGCTTCTTGGGAGTCGCCGTCTTGACTGCCGTGCAGACGCCGCGCTTCTGCGGGGCGCTGACTGCGATGGAACGCTTGCGCAGGGAGTTGAAGCCTCTCTGCAGCGCCGGTGCTGTGGACTTCTTGACAGATGTCTCACGACCCTTTCTAACGAGCTGGTTAAATGTTGGCATTCTATTTCACCTCCTTGTAAGATTTTGTGCCGTCCCGGTCCGCGCCGGAACAGCTGTGTCTTTCCCGCCGCGCAATTTTCCCGCGCTGCGGCGCGGGCTTCACTGTGGGTGCCCCTGCATTGAAACAGCAGGAATCTCTGCACGCGGAAAAGGTGCGGCCAGAGCCACACCTTTGAATTATACGTCTGTACTATTTAACTGTCAATCATTATTTTTCGGAATTACAAACCATATACTACAGTGTGTTACTGCGGTGCTGCTGTCACGTCCTCTCGAGGGCGTGACAGCAGCCTGCGGTCTGCACCGGAACTACATTGTTATATCAGTTATATCAGGTTATATCGGTTCATCGTTACATCAGTTCATCATCGGACGGTCCTTCCGGATCCGCGTCAAAGCCGTCGTCTTCGACTTCCATTTCTTCATCCTGGTCCGGATCCTCCACGAGATCCACCTCTTCCAGGTCCATCCCCTGCTCTTCTTCGAAACCGGGTTCCGTCTCGAAATCCACGCTGTCATCCGGGAAAAGGTCTTTCTCCGGAGCCTGCGCCGCTGCCATTGTAGCGATTTCCTCTGCCGTGAGCTGCTCTTCCTCCTTGCGGGCGGCCAGAGCTGCGGCGCGGATCCTCGCATCTGTGCTCAGGCGCGTGGAGCGGTAGCGTTTCATTCCGGTGCCGGCCGGGATGAGTTTGCCGATGATGACGTTTTCCTTGAGGCCGATCAGGGGATCCGTCCGGCCGTGGATTGCGGCATCCGTCAGCACCTTCGTCGTCTCCTGGAAGGAGGCTGCGGACAGGAAGGAATTGGTTGCCAGCGCCGCCTTTGTAATCCCGAGGATGACCTGCTTGCCTTCCGCGGGAACGCCGGCCTGCTGGATCAGGCGCTCGTTTTCCTCTTCAAAATCCAGGACATCCACGAGGCTCCCGGGAAGGAAGCTTGTGTCGCCGCTGTTTTCGATGCGGATTTTCTTGAGCATCTGGCGCACAATCACTTCGATGTGCTTGTCGCAGATATCAACGCCCTGCAGTCTGTAAACGCGCTGGACTTCCTGCAGCAGATAGTTCTGCACCGCGCGGATGCCCTTGATCTTAAGCAGATCGTGCGGATTGATACTGCCTTCCGTCAGTTCATCACCCGCCTCAATGCTCTGCCCGTCGATGACTTTAATACGGGATCCGTACGGGATCTGGTAAATCTTGGACTCTCCCGTGTCATCGTCCGTGACAATAACCTCGCGGCTCTTTTTGTCATCCCGGACGTTGACGGTCCCGCCGAACTCTGAAATAATCGCGAGTCCTTTGGGCTTTCTTGCCTCGAAAAGCTCCTCGACGCGGGGAAGACCCTGTGTGATGTCACCGCCGGCGACGCCGCCTGTGTGGAAGGTACGCATCGTCAGCTGCGTTCCGGGCTCTCCGATCGACTGCGCGGCAATGATGCCGACAGCCTCGCCAACCTGCACCATTTCTCCGGTCGCCATATTCGCGCCGTAGCATTTCGCGCAGATCCCGGCATGCGAACGGCACGTGAGAATCGTGCGGATCTTGACTCTGGCAGCCCCTTTGTCAATGATCCTGGCCGCGCGGGCCGGTGTGATCATGTGATTTTTCCGGACGATGAGTTTCCCGTCGTTATCATAAATATCTTCGCAGGAAACGCGCCCTGTGATGCGGTCCTGCAGTCCTTCGACGGTCTCTTTGCCGTCCATGAAGGCCTTCACGGACATGCCCGGGAGCGCTTCTTTGCCCTCGCAGCAGTCCACTTCGCGGATAATGAGTTCCTGGGAGACATCGACCATGCGGCGGGTCAGGTATCCGGAGTCCGCTGTGCGCAGTGCTGTGTCGGACAGGCCTTTGCGGGCGCCGTGTGCCGACATGAAATATTCCAGAACGTCCAGACCCTCCCGGAAATTGGATTTGATCGGCAGCTCGATCGTGCGTCCCGTGGTATCCGCCATCAGTCCGCGCATGCCTGCCAGCTGTTTGATCTGCTGGTTGCTGCCTCGGGCGCCGGAATCCGCCATCATGAAAATGTTGTTGTACTTGTCAAGGCTGTCCAAAAGCACCTTTGTCAGCCGGTCATCGATCTCGTTCCATGTGGAGACGACAGCTCTGTAGCGCTCCTCTTCCGTGATCAGGCCGCGGCGGTAGTTTTTGGAAATCTTGTCGACAGTCTGCTGGGCTTCCTCAAGAAGGTCTTTCTTCTGTGCCGGGACCGTGATATCCGCGATGGAAACCGTCATGGCGGCGATCGTCGAATACTTGTATCCCATCGCTTTGATCAGGTCGAGGACCTCGGCCGTGGCAAAGGTTCCGTGCGTGTCGATGATCCGCTGCAGGATCTTCTTGAGGTCCTTCTTTTTAACCAGGAAGTCCACTTCCAGCTTCAGAAGATTCTCCGGAAGAGACCTGTCCACGAATCCCAGATCCTGCGGCAGGATCTCGTTGAACAACAGTCTGCCCAGGGTCGTAGTGATCACGCCGGAGACGTTCTCGCCGTCCGCGTTCTGTTTTGTCATGCGGACATTGATCCTGCTGTGCAGAGTGATGTAGTGATTCTCATAGGCGAGGATCGCCTCGCTCATGTTGCGGAAATACTTGCCCTCGCCGGGCTCTCCCTCGCGCTCCTGCGTCAGGTAGTAAATACCCAGCACCATATCCTGGGAGGGAACCGCGACCGGTCCGCCGTCGGAAGGCTTGAGCAGGTTGTTGGGAGAGAGCAGCAGGAAACGGCACTCTGCCTGCGCCTCGACGGACAGCGGCAGATGGATCGCCATCTGGTCTCCGTCAAAGTCCGCGTTGAACGCGGTGCAGACCAGCGGATGGAGCTTGATGGCCTTGCCTTCGACCAGGATCGGTTCGAATGCCTGGATTCCCAGCCTGTGCAGCGTGGGCGCGCGGTTGAGCATAACGGGATGCTCTTTGATGACGTCTTCCAGAATGTCCCAGACCTGGCTGTCCACCTTCTCGACCATCTTCTTCGCGGCTTTGATGTTCTGGGAAATTCCCCGGCTCTCCAGTTCCTTCATGACAAAGGGCTTGAACAGCTCGAGCGCCATTTCTTTCGGGACACCGCACTGATAAATCTTGAGCTCGGGCCCCACGACGATAACGCTTCGTCCGGAATAGTCGACACGCTTGCCCAGAAGGTTCTGGCGGAAACGTCCGGATTTACCCTTGAGCATGTCGGAGAGCGACTTGAG
>JAUNJS010000013.1 GCA_030533125.1 Eubacteriales bacterium
CTTACCGATCGCAGTACGGCATGCACCCGCAATAACAACTTTCTTAGACATACGTGTTTCCTCCTTTTAATAAAAAGTATTGTTCCCTTTTACAGAAGCTCCGGCGCCCTGTAAACGCGCCCGCAGTCTGTCTGCCGGTAAACCGGTCCGGTAAAATACCGGCACAGAACTGCACTGAGTATAATCTATTATACATTAGAATTCACAGAAATGCACCCTGAAAATAATGTTAATTTGTGCAGTTTTCCATACGAAAAATCTGTTTCCGGTCATTCATCGTCTTCCGGCAGTTCTTCCTGTTCCTCTCCCGGGAAAGTACCCGAAGAAAGATCCTCCTCCGGATTATCCTGTCCGCTTTCCGGCGCATCCTCCGTTATTTCTTCCTGTATGTCTTCCTCCGCCTCTGCCTGCGCGGGTCCCTGCGTGTCGACGCTGCCGCGCACCTTGGCGATCTGTACGACCTTGACACCCTCGTCGAGGTTCATCATTTTGACGCCCTGGGCAATTCTGCCGATCAGATTGAAATCGCTTGCCCGGAGCTGGATGATAATGCCCGCGGTGTTGATCATCATGATCTCATGCGCATCTGTAACCGCTTTGACACCGATCAGGTTTCCTGTCCTCTTTGTGATCTGATAGCACTTAATTCCCTTTCCGCCGCGGCTCTGGAGCCGGAACTCCGTCATCGAAGTGCGTTTGCCCATGCCGTTTTCCGTCGCGATGAGAAGGGAATCTCCCTGCGTGTCGAGCTGCATGCCGACAATCTCGTCGTCTGCCTCCAGGCTCATGCCCTTTACGCCCGTCGAAGCGCGTCCCATAGCCCGTACGTCCGTCTCCCGGAAGCGGATGCTCATGCCTTTTTTCGTGACGAGGAAAATCTCGTTCTGTTCATTGGTCTGTTTGACCTCGATCAGCTCGTCTCCCTCGCGGAGGTTAATGGCGATGATTCCCATGTTCCGGATATTGTCAAAATCTCTGAACGGCGTCTTTTTGACGACCCCCTTCCGGGTGACCATAAACAGATGGTCCTTGTCCTCGTTCTCATCCAGGATGGGGATAATCGCGGACACCTTCTCTCCGGGCTGGAGGTTCAGAAGATTGACGAGCGCCGTGCCCCGGGAAGCGCGGCTCGCGTCCGGGATCTTATACGCCTTGAGGCGGTACACCCTTCCCAGATTCGTGAAGAACATGATATAGTCGTGCGTCCTTGTCATCAGGAGATCCTCGATATAATCATTTTCGAGGGTCTGGATCCCCTTGATTCCGCGGCCGCCCCTTCCCTGCACACGGAAATTGTCTTCCGTCATGCGCTTGATATAGCCCAGGGACGTCCTCGCAATGACGACGTTCTCGTTTTTAATCAGATCTTCTATCTCGAAGTCCGCGGCGTCCGCTTCGATCCGGCTTCTGCGGTCGTCGCCGTATTTATCGGCGATGATGTTGATTTCCTCCCGGATGACCGCCAGCAGCTTTTTGGGATCCGCGAGGATCTCCTTGAGGTTCGCGATTTTTTCCAGAAGATCCTGATGCTCCTTTTCAAGCTTCTCCCGCTCCAGACCGGTCAGCGCGCGCAGACGCATATCCACGATAGCCTGGGCCTGCGCGTCGTCGAGTCCGAATTTTTCCATCAGGCTGGCTTTCGCCGCCTGAACATTGGGACTGTGGCGGATAATGCTGACAACTTCGTCGATATTGTCGAGCGCGATCAGCAGACCCTGCAGGATGTGATCCCTTTCCTCCGCCTTATTGAGGTCGTAGCGGGTTCTGCGCGTGACGACCTCCTCCTGATGGCGGAGATAATACGTCAGCATATCCAGCAGATTCATGATCTTCGGCTCGTTGTTCACCAGCGCGAGCATTGTTATGCCGAAGGTATCCTGCATCTGCGTGTGCTTGAAAAGCCGGTTCAGAACAATGTTGGGGTTCGCGTCGTGTCTGAGCTCGATGACGACCCGCATTCCTTCCCGGTCCGATTCATCCCGGAGGTCCGTGATGCCCTCAATCCGCTTGGTCTTGACGAGTTCCGCGATCTTCTGGATGAGATTTGCCTTGTTGACGAGGTAGGGGAGCTCCGTGACGACGATCCGGTGCTTGCCGTTCTGCATCGACTCGATGTTTGTCACGGCGCGGGTGATGACCTTGCCCTTCCCGGTGAGATACGCCTGCATGGCTCCCGAAGTACCCATGATGATGCCGCCGGTCGGGAAATCCGGCGCCTTGATGATGGACAGAAGCTCTGTAATCTCCGTATCCCTGTCCTCTTCGATCCGGTTGTCGATAATCTTCGTGACGCCCGCCACGACCTCCCGGAGATTGTGGGGAGGAATGTTCGTCGCCATGCCGACCGCGATGCCCGTCGTGCCGTTCACCAGAAGATTCGGAAAGCGGCTCGGCAGGACGGACGGCTCTTTCTCCGTCTCGTCAAAGTTCGGAACGAACGTGACGGTATCCTTGTTGATATCCGCGAGCATTTCCATGGAGATCTTCGTCAGGCGGGCTTCCGTATATCGCATGGCGGCCGCGCCGTCACCGTCCACGCTGCCGAAATTCCCGTGTCCGTCGACAAGGGTGTAGCGCATGGACCAGGGCTGCGCCATATTGACAAGAGAGCCGTAAATTGAAGTATCCCCGTGGGGATGGAATTTACCCATCGTATCGCCGACGATACGGGCGCATTTCCTGTGCGGCTTGTCCGGACCGTTGTTGAGCTCGCTCATGGCATACAGAATACGCCGCTGAACCGGTTTTAAACCATCCCGCACGTCCGGCAGCGCGCGCTGCGCGATCACACTCATCGCGTAGTCGATGTAGGAGCTCTCCATTGTTTTCTTGAGGTCTACTTCCTGTACCCGATCAAAAATGGTCTCGTCCATACTGTCACCTTGTATTAGGGGCTGTCAGCTGTTCTCTTTCAACTGTCAGATCAAATATCCAGATTCTTCACAAACCGGGCATTTTTTTCAATGAATTCCCTTCTGGGTTCCACCTTGTCCCCCATCAGGATCGTAAACGTCAGATCGATCTCCGATTCCGCCTCTTCATTGAACTGCACCCGTTTGAGCACCCGGCGGGCCGGATCCATGGTCGTCTCCCAGAGCTGTTCGGGATCCATTTCTCCCAGTCCTTTATACCGCTGGATGCGGTTGTTCTGGTCCCTGCCGACCTCGTCGAGGATTTTGGAAAGCTCCTCGTCGCTGTAGGCATACCAGACTTTTTTATTCTTTTCGAGCTTGAACAGGGGCGGCATCGCCAGATAGACGTGCCCCTGCCGGATGAGCTCGGGCATGAACCTGTACAGGAACGTCAGCATCAGCGTGTCGATGTGGGCGCCGTCCACGTCCGCGTCGGTCATGATGATAATCTTGTCGTATCTGAGTTTTGTAATATCGAAATCGTCGTGAATGCCTGTCCCGAAAGCAGTGATCATCGCCTTGATTTCCTCATTGGCATAGATCCTGTCCTCCCTGGCTTTTTCCACATTCAGGATCTTGCCGCGCAGCGGCAGGATGGCCTGTGTCGCGCGGCTGCGGGCGGATTTCGCGCTTCCGCCTGCCGAATCGCCCTCGACGAGGAAAATCTCACAATTTCTGGGATCCCTGTCGGAGCAGTCCGCGAGCTTCCCGGGAAGGCTCATGGAATCCAGCGCGTTTTTGCGCCTGGAGAGATCCCTGGCCTTGCGCGCCGCTTCCCTCGCCCGCTGGGACTGGATGGATTTTTCACAGATCTTCTTCGCGATCGCGGGGTTCTGCTCAAGGAAATACGTCAGCTGTTCGGAGACGATGCTGTCCGTGGCACCCCTGGCCTCGGCGTTGCCGAGCTTCTGTTTCGTCTGACCCTCGAACTGGGGATCCTCGATCTTGACGCTGATGATCGCCGTGATGCCCTCCCTTATATCCTCACCGGTCAGGTTCTGGTCGCTGTCCTTGAGGATTTTGTTTTTTCGGGCATATTCATTAAAAGTCTTGGTCAGCGCGTTCCTGAAGCCGACCAGATGCATGCCGCCCTCCGGCGTGTTGATATTGTTGACAAAGCTGTACTCGCTGTCCGTATAGGACTCGTTGTGCTGCATGGCAGCTTCAACGTAGACATTGTTTTTTGTTCCCTCAAAGTACATGACAGTGTCATAGAGGGGCGTCTTGCTGTGGTTGAGATACGTGACGAATTCACGGATCCCGCCCTCGTAATAAAAGGACTCTTCCTGCGGGGAAATCCGGTCATCGTCCCTTTCGTCGCAGAGCGTGATGCGAAGGCCTCTGGTCAGAAATGCCATCTCCCGCATCCGCTGCCGGAGGACGTCGTAATCAAAAACCAGCGTCTCCGTAAACATCAGCGGATCGGGCTGGAAGGTGACAGTCGTGCCCGTATCTTCCGGGTCACAGGTGCCGATCTCCTCGAGTTCCACGATCGTCTTTCCCCTTGAAAAACGCTCGTGGTAGACTTTGCCTCCCTGACGGATCTCGACATCGAGCCACTCCGAAAGCGCGTTGACGACAGAAGCGCCCACGCCGTGAAGGCCGCCGGACACCTTGTATCCGCCGCCCCCGAATTTTCCGCCCGCGTGGAGCTCCGTAAAGACAAGATCCACGGCATTTCTGCCTGTCCTGTGGTTGATGCCGACAGGTATGCCGCGCCCGTTATCGGAAACCGTGATGGAGTTGCCGGGATGAATGGTCACCGTGATCTCCGTGCAGAACCCCGCGAGCGCTTCGTCGACCGCATTGTCGACAATCTCGTAGACCAGATGATGGAGGCCTCTGGACGAGGTCGTCCCGATATACATTCCCGGACGCTTGCGCACCGCCTCCAGGCCTTCCAGCACCTGGATATCGTCCGGCGTATAATCGCCGACCTCTGTCGTATCCTTCACATTGTCATCCGGATACTCCCTCTCGTTTTCTTTATATTCAGTTTCATAGGAACCGTCGTCCTCTGCAGGATCCCTGCCGCCCAGAACAATCTTCGAAAGATCTTTTTCCTGATCCGCGGCCAAAAGAAAGGGACGCTGTTCGTTCTCGTTCTGTTTTTCCATAGAAGTCTCTCTTTTTCCTTTTTCTTCTTTTTTCTTCCTTCTTTTTCTTTTTCTCTGCTCTTTTTCTTTATTTCTTTCTTCTCTGCGCTTTTCCGGACCGGTTTTCAGATCCCGTCCGCGGGAATATCGCGCTTCATGTCCTCCGGGACGCCGTCCCTGATCCTGAAAACCTGGTCGATCCTGAAGCGGTTGTTGACGAATTCATCCAGTCCGGTACAGGTGATAAACGTCTGGATTCCGCCGATCGTCCCGAGGAGATAATTCTGCCGCCCGCTGTCGAGTTCCGAGAGAACATCGTCCATCATCAGAACCGGTTTGTGACCGATCGTTCTTTTTACCAGATCAATCTCAGAGAGCTTCAGAGACAGCGCGCAGGTCCTCTGCTGTCCCTGAGAGCCGAATCTCCGCAGGTCTGTCTCCCCGTCCATAAAGGAAAAATCGTCACGGTGGGGACCGACGCTCGTCGTTTTCATGTGCGCGTCCCTGTCCCTGGCGCGGCGCAGCATTTCCTCCAGATTTCCGGCCTCCGCGTTCGGCTCGTAGAAGATCGTCAGATGCTCGCGGTTCCCGGAGAGCTTTCCGTGGATCCCGCCCACGATTTCATTGAGATCGCGGATAAAACCCTGACGGCTCTCAATGATTTTTTTCCCGTAGTTCACGAGCTGGGCATCCCATATTTCCAGTGTATCCCGCAGATCCGGGAACATGCCGATATCCCGCAGGAGCCGGTTCCTGTTTTCCACAGTCTTGTTATACTGGTTCAGGTTGTACAGATACGAACCGTCCAGCTGGCACAGTTCCATATCCATGAACCGCCTTCTCTCGGAAGGGCCGTTTTTGACGATTCCAAGATCCTCCGGCGAAAAAAACACGATGTGCAGAAGCCCGATCAGCTCAGAAGCTTTTTTGATCCTCTGCCCGTTAATCGCGATCCCCTTCGATTTGTTTTTGCGCAGATGCATGTCAATCCGGTAATCAATCCCGCCTTTCATGACCATGCTCCGGATGTGGGCCTCCTCCCTTCCGAAACGGATCATGTCCCGGTCCCGCACGCCCCGGTGTGATTTCGTCGTGGAGATCATATATAAAGATTCCAGAATATTGGTTTTTCCCTGGGCATTTTCCCCGTACAGAATATTCGTCCCTTCGGAAAAATCCATGTGGAGGGAAACAATATTTCTGAAATCCGCCAGTTCGAGGCTGCTGATATACATTTATTTCTCCCGCGTGGCAATCCTAAGTGACAGGCTAAGATTGACTCATTTCACTCACTTGCGCGGCCGGCTTTGACGGAAAACCTCCACTGCCGCGCGGCTCCCTCCACTCTGTCTCCGTCGCGGAGCTTCCGTCCCCGGCGCTCCTCCGTTTCCCCGTTCACGAGCACCTCTCCGGAAGTAATCATGATCTTTGCCTCTATGCCGGTCTGCGCGATCCCGGCCAGCTTCAGCGCCTGCCCGAGACGGATGTATTCATCTCTTATTTCGATGATATTTTCAGTATTTCCCATAATTCCAATAGTTCCCCCGCGGATTCATTTACAGGTCCGGGATCAGTCAATTGTGATGAAATTCACAGGCAGGATCAGGTAGCAGTACCTGTCCTCCGCGTCCCGGATGAAACAGGGCGCCTTCGGGCTCATCAGATATATGACGACCTCTTCTTCGTCGACGGCGCGGAGCGCTTCGATGAGGAATTTCGGATTGAATCCGATGTTGAGGTCATTCCCCTCTTTGCGGATCGGAATAATCTCGTCCATGCTCCCGATCGTCGTATTGATCCGGAGCTCCATCTCATCCTCCCGCAGCATGATAATGACAGGTTTTTTGTCCTCTTCCTTCACCAGAAGCGTCGCCCTGTCGAGGCAGTCCAGAAAATCCTTCCGTCTGCAGATCACCCGCGTCGCGTAATTGCTCGAAAGCATCTTGTCGATTTTATAATATTCCCCTTCAATCAGCCGGGATACCACGATCGTGCTGTCAAAGGCAAAGAGAATATGCTTGTCCGTAAAAAACAGATCCGCTGTTCTCTCCGTGTCGCCGCTGAGGATTCTGCTGATCTCCTGCAGAGTCTTGCCCGGGATGATCACCTTGCGGTTCTCATACACATCCCTGAGCTCGTTTTTCCGCATCGCGATCCTGTGCCCGTCCAGGGCGACCATGCGGATAGAATGTCCGTTAATTTCCAGAAGCTCCCCGGTCATCATCCCGTTGCTTTCATTGGAAGAGATCGAGAAAATCGTCCTGCTGATCATGTCGCGGAGCGTATACTGGGACAGACGGATCCCGACAGACCTGTCTATTTCGGGAAGGAAGGGGAAATCGCTTCCCTCTCTCCCGAGAATCGCGAATTTGGAATTTTCGCAGCGGATCATGACCTTTTCGCCGGACGTCTCGATGGACACGTCGTTGTCGGGAAGTTTCCGGACAATATTGGAAAAAATCTGCGCGTCGACCGCGATCATTCCTCTTTCCAGAATGATCCCCTGGGCTATGGTCTGAATGCCCAGCTCCAGGTCGTTCGCGATCAGGCAGATTTCCGTCCCGGACGCATTGATCATGATGCACTGCATGATGGACATTGTCGTCTTTCCCGATACCGCCCTCGCGACGATATTGATGGATTTTAACAGGTTTTCCCTGGATATTCTGATTCTCATGGATTCGCCTTTTCCTTTTGTCTTGTATCCCGTTCAGTAAATCCGTGTGAATTCCACACATATTTCCTGCGCGGCATACCGAAATGTGGATTGCAGGAAAATGAAAAAAATGATGGGTGATGTATATATATATGATAAGATCGTATTCTTATATAGTAGGGGATGTGGATATGTGCATAACCCTTTTATGCTGCATTCTATTATAGCTTTTTATGCCGGAAATTACAATCTGGCACTGTGGAAATCGATGTGGATGGACAAAATCTTATCCACATTTTCCGCAGCGCGCCGGGATTATGAAGGCTTATGAAGCCGTAAAATTCAGCTTCTTGAGAATGATTTCCACATTTCCCCTGAGTTCCGCGTTTGTCTCGATTTCGTTTTTGATCTTATCCACGCCGTATATGACGGTGGAATGGTCCCTTCTTCCCAGGAGCTTTGCCACGGTGTCCAGGGTCGCGTCCGTATATTCCCTGCAGATGTACATAACGACCTGCCTTGGGACCACAAGGGAGGAGATTTTTTTGCGGGACACGATATTGGTGACTTTGACATCATAATGCTCGCAGACAACCCGCAGGATCATTTCCGGCGTGACGATGTTCTGTCTGTCCGGATCGATGAGATCCTTGAGAGCCTCCCTCGCGCTGGTGAGGTTCGGTTCGATATTGTTGAGCCTGGAATAGGCAATGATCTTGGTGAAGGCGCCCTCCAGTTCCCGGATGTTGGATTTGATGTTGGTCGCGACATAGGACAGGATCTCATCGTCCAGATGGATCCCGGTGACCTCCGCGTTTTTGCGCAGGATGGCCATCCTGGTTTCATAATCCGGCGGCTGGATATCCGCGATCAGCCCCCATTCGAAACGGGAACGGAATCTCTCGTCGAGGGTCTCCATCTCGCGGGGAGGGCGGTCGGAGGACAGGACGATCTGTTTTCCCGCCTGGTGCAGCTGGTTGAAGGTATGGAAAAACTCCTCCTGTGTGGATTCCTTACCTATTATAAACTGGATATCGTCGATGAGAAGGACATCGACTGTCCTGTATTTGTCCCGGAGCCTGGTCATCGAGGTGGAATTGCCGCTTCGTATGGATTCGATGACTTCGTTTGTGAACTGCTCGCTGGTGACATAGAGGACGCGCTTCTGCGGGCTCATTTCCAGAATATAATGGCCGATGGAATGCATCAGATGTGTTTTCCCCAGCCCGGCCCCCCCGTACAGGAACAGGGGATTGTATGTATTTCCGGGCGATTCCGCCACAGCGACGCAGGCCGACTGCGCAAACTTGTTGTTGCTGCCGACTATAAATGTGTCAAAGCGGTATTTAGGATTCAGATTCGCGTCTTCGATCTGCTGGCTGCTGGGCGCAGGCTTTGCTTCTTCCAGAGTTTCCTCCTCCGGTTCCTGATCGGACAAAAGGAATTCCACATCATAATTGTCATCGAGCATCTCCGTGATCGTGATCTGGAAGAAGACCTTGTAATTGTTGATAATATAATCAAGCATGATCGGTTTATCGGAAGGAATGCGGATAAAGACAGTGTGGTCCTCGATCCGGGCAATCTCCAGGTTTTCGATCCATGTTGTATATGAAATATTGGACAGGCGGTATTCGCTGCGGATATGTTCTTTGATCCATGTCCATTTCCTGCGGATAATTTCCTCGCTCATAATATCCCTCGTTCATGATCCTGTTTTTTACGGTTCCGGGCAGTCTGACGTGGATTCCAATATATAATAAAACCGCGGAAACTTCAAACGGGAAAAGCTATCCACAATTTGTGGATAATTATGTTGATAACTTTTTTTAAAACCGCGGGAATGAATATCCACAAATTAGATATGCAGGTTATGCACATTATGAACAAGCGTAAAATGGCAGTTTTTTATGAGAAAAAGGGGAAACAGCGCAGGTTATCCACAAGTTATGCACAATTTGTGGATAAAAGGGAAATGTGAAAACCCTGTTTTGTGAAAATGTGGATAACTTTCCTGATACTATATTTTGTTTAAAAAAATTTATTTATTGTATATATGGTATCGAATATATGTGTGAAAAAACGGGTTTTCTCCGTGTTATCCACATTTTTACGTGGATAAGATGTGGAAAAATAATTCTTGACTCCAATCCTGCTTTTATATATAATTTTCATGTTCGTGTCTTTAAAGGGATTACTATGCCCGGAGCAGCAACCGTACCCGCATTTTCATGAAAAATCCGTAAAAATCCGATTTCGCGGATCAGAAGTCATGCATCGGCAGACGCCGATGGGCCGTGCCGGAGCAGCTGGCGCGTTTAACCGGATGCAGAAAGGGAATATGAGACTATTCGGGAATCCTCCGCAGCCGCACGCGGCAAAGGCACATGGATATTTGTATGATTGATTTGTGAGACACACGGAATATCAGGATAATTCAAAAACAGAAAAATCCGGATATGGAAATTCAGGAAAATGTGGTTTTCACAGGGATCTGTCCGGTGGCTTTTCAGGTCCGGGACCGGTCCGGTTGTTTCAGTATAAGGAGGAAAGACAGATGGCAAAAATGACATATCAGCCGAAGAAGAGGCAGCGCGCGAAGGTCCACGGATTCAGATCCAGAATGAGCACCAAGGGAGGAAGAAAGGTTCTCTCCGCCCGCAGGCGCAAAGGCAGAAAGCAGATTGCGGTCTGAGGAAAGGCGCGAATATCCGGAAAGTATCGGAATGTATGCGGAAGAGTCATGCTGGCGGCAGCATGGCTCTTTGCGTAATTTAAGGACTGCCATGCAGATAAGGACTGCCACGCGGACAAATGCTCTATCCGGCGCGTCTTCTTCTTCGATTTCACAGAAAACTGTCATGCCGGTTTATCTGTCTGCGCAAAGGTCCTGAAGAAACTGTGGGAAATATGGAATCTCTGAAGAAAAACGAAGATTTTAAAAAATGCTATAAAAACGGAAAATCGTATGTCAATAAATACCTGGTCATGTATGTGTGCGGCAATGGACTGGGCAGGAACAGATTCGGTATTTCCGTGAGCAAAAAAGTCGGAAACAGCGTGGTGCGTCACAGGACTGCCAGGCTGATCAGAGAATCCTGCCGTCTGCATGCGCAGGATCTTGCCGGCGGCTATGATATCGTATTTGTCGCGCGGGTCCGTTCCAGGGAAATCGGTTATTTTGAAATGGAAACCGCGTTTCTGCGTCTGGCGGGAAAAGCCGGACTGATAATCCGGCGAGGAACGTAAGACATGTCGTTTAAGGCAGACTTGTCACTTTAAAGAGACATGTTATTATCGGAAAACATGTTTCGGGAAAGACATGTTATTTATACGGAAAACATGTTGTATGGAGAAAATGATTAAAAAAACAATGATGAAATCAATCAGGATGTATCAGAGGTATCTCTCTCCCCTGAAAAGCACAAAGTGCCCGTATATCCCCACCTGTTCCCAGTATGGGCTGGAGGCCGTGGAGAAATACGGAGCGCTCAAGGGAGGCGCGCTGGCAGCCTGGCGGATTCTGCGGTGTAATCCGCTTTCGAGCGGCGGATACGACCCGGTTCCCTGATCTCACTGATTGAATAGGAGGATATCCTTGGCTCCCATGTTATTAACAAAAAACACAACGTTTATTATAGGTCCCGTTGCCGAAGTCATCGGCTATGTCATGAATTTTATTTTTAAGATTCTGAGCGGGATCGGCCTTCCGAATCTGGGATTGTCCATTATTATTATGACAATCCTGATTTATATGTGCATGCTGCCGCTGACAATCCGTCAGCAGAAGTTTTCCAAGCTGCAGCGCAAGATGCAGCCTGAGCTCAACAAAATCAACAAGAAGTACCAGGGAAGAAATGACAACGATGCTGTCATGGCCAAGCAGGAGGAAATCAAGCAGGTATATGAAAAATACGGCGTCTCCGCGACCGGCAGCTGCGTACAGCTTCTGATTCAGATGCCGATTCTGTTCGCGCTCTACAGGGTGTTTTACAATATTCCCGCGTATCTTCCCCTGGTAAAGGACGCCTTCTTTCCCCTTGTAGACAAGCTCTACGATCTGGATCCCGCGGGGAAAATCCTCCTTTCGCAGGATGAAAACCAGAAATATATCTTTTCCGGGGTCACCCAGTTTGCCAAACGTTTCACCAGTGACAGTTTTGTCAACGGCGACGTGACCTTTATCAAAAATACATTTATCGACATTCTCAACAAATTCCAGAGCGCCGACTGGACAAAGCTCGCCGAGAAGGCTTCGTCACTGGGGGACAATATCGCGTCGACGACAGCGAAGCTGAACCAGTATAATAATTTCCTGGGCCTCAACATCGCGGAGTCTCCGTCTACGATCATGCGCCGCGGCGGGATTATGATCGTGATCGCGCTGATTATTCCTTTCCTGGCGGCTTTTACACAGTGGCTCAATGTCAAACTGATGCCGCAGGCCTCTTCCAACGACCCCAATGACCAGTCGGCACAGACCATGAAGACCATGAATCTCATGATGCCCATGATGTCTGCCGTATTCTGTTTTTCCCTTCCGAGCGGTATGGGACTGTACTGGATCGTCGGCGCGGTCGTCAGAATTGTCCAGCAGATTTTCATCAACAAGCACATCGACAAGATGGATATTGATGAAATGATCGAAAAGAATAAGGAAAAGGCGAAAGCCAAGGCGGAAAAACGGAGAGAGAAGGCGGGAGACAGCAGTTCTTCCTCAACGAAATCTTATTCCGGTCCTGTCAGGAGAAGAGACCGTCTGGTCACAAAACTGAGCCAGGCGCAGGAAAATGAGATTGAGAAGATCAACCAGTCCAGAAAACAGAAGAAATTCAAAGAGGGATCTCTGTCGGAAAAGGCAGACTTAGTCAGACAATTCAATGAATACGGCAGAAAATTCCCCGGGAAACCGGAGCTGATTACAGAGCAGGAACCGGAAGCGGAGCAGGAATAATAATCGAATATTGATGAAACTTTCGTCCGCATATTCTGCGCATATTGTGCGCGCGGCAAGCCGGTGCGCGGTTTCTGCGCGGCTCCCGGCCGGATCTGCAGGCGGAAGAAAACAAGAGGATTACTATGTCTCAGGAATATATAGAAATTACGGAAAGGACGGTTTCCGAGGCTATTACCGTGGCGTGCCAGAAGCTCGCGGTTCCCAGCGAGCGTCTTGAATATGAAGTGATCGATCCGGGAAAGACAGGTTTTCTGGGGATCGGTTCCAGAGCGGCCAGGATCCGTGCCCGTGTCAAAAAGGGTATGCAGGAAAGCACGGAGATTGACACAAGCGCGATCATCAGCGGTGTTCTGAAGGGAGAGGAGAAAAGGGAAGAAATATCCGAACCGGTCAGAAACACCGGAAAAAAAGAAAAGAATCATCCCGGGGTGAACAGAGAGAAAAAAGAAGCCCCTTCAGAGAAGGCAAGAAAACCGGAAAGAGCGGAAAAAGAGGAAAAACCGGACAACAGGTAAGGACAGAGAAACCGGCAAGAACAGAGAAAACTGAAAGGCCTGTTTTTGAGAAGGAAAACCGCAGGGGCGAGGGGACCGTAAAGACCGTTCCCGAGGCGGCAGAAAAAAAGGATTTCGCGTCCGGGTCCGCGCAGGATTCCGCCGCTGAGAAGCCGAACAGTTTCAGGAAGGAAAAGGACGCGGAAGCGGAGTATCCCCGCAGAAGAGGCCACGGCAGAAAGGAATTTTCCGAGCGGGGCGCCCAAGGCAGAGGAAGAAACCATAAAAGATCCCGCCGCCATGAGCGGGAAGACGCGGTGGAGACCTTTTCCGCGGAAGAATCCGCGCAGGCCGCCGCGGAGAGCCGCGCCGTTCCCAAAAAACGCAGTGCCGTCCCGGTGCTGACAGACGAACAGATCGAAGAGATCCGGCAGCGCGCTTCCGATTTCCTTCTGGATGTGTTCCATGCGATGGATCTGGAAGCCGAGGTGGACAGCACCTACGATAAGGAAAACGGAATCCTCACCCTGGATATGAAGGGGGAAAACATGGGTGTCCTGATCGGGAAACGCGGACAGACACTGGATTCCCTCCAGTATCTGGTGTCCCTCGTCGTCAATAAAGGCGTGGAGGGTTATATCCACGTCAAGGCGGACACGGAAAATTATCGCGAGCGCCGTAAAAAGACGCTGGAAAATCTGGCAAAAAATATTGCCTCCAGAGTCAAGCGCAGCCGCACAAGTGTCGCCCTTGAGCCGATGAACCCCTATGAGAGAAGAATCATCCACTCCGCGCTGCAGGGCGACCGCTATGTGACGACCTACAGCGAGGGAGATGAACCTTACAGGAAAGTCATCGTCACGATGAAGGAAGACAGGAAAGGGACCGACTGACGGTTCCAGACCAATATTTGTCTGTTAACTGCCGCCTCAGAACTTCTGGAGCGGCAGTTTTATCTGCGTGCCAATCCGAAAACCGGTTTTGGCGGGGAGGAAAAATGGCAGAATCCGGATATGCTGAAAAAAGGAATCCATCGCGGGAGGATACGATCGCGGCCGCTGCGACGGCGATGTCCGCGGCGGGAATCGGGATCATCCGCGTCAGCGGGCCTGATGCCGTCAGGATCTGCGCAGGTCTGTATGTCAACGCGAAGGGTGAGCATGACCTCATTTCTCATGCAGCCAACACCATTTCCTATGGATATATCACAGACGCGGCGGGAAACCGCGTCGACGAAGTCATGGTGAGCGTGTTTTACGCGCCGCGCAGCTACACGACGGAGGACACCGTGGAAATCAACTCCCACGGGGGAATGTATCTCATGGGGAGGATTCTCGATCTGGTCCTTAAGGCGGGCGCGCGCCTGGCGGAGCCGGGGGAATTTACGAAGCGGGCATTTCTCGGAGGCAGGATTGATCTGTCCAGGGCGGAGGCGGTCATGGATCTGATTGCCTCACAGAACGAATTTGCCAGGAAGACAGCGCTCGCGCAGCTGGAGGGAAGCGTCTGCGGCGCCGTACAGGAGCTTCGGGCGAAGATCCTGTATGAGATGGCGTTTATCGAATCCGCGCTGGATGACCCGGATACCTATGCCGGGGATCTGGACGGCTATCCGGACCGCCTGGACCGCCTGTGCCGGGAGATGCAGGAAAAAATGGAAGGCCTTCTGGAAACCGGGGAAAAGGGTGAAATCCTCAGGGACGGGATCCGCACGGCGATCATCGGCAGACCGAATGCCGGAAAATCCTCCCTGCTCAATTCTCTGACGGGAACTGAACGGGCCATTGTGACGGAAATCGAGGGGACGACCCGGGATACGCTCGAGGAGAGCGTGCGCGTCGGAGGGGTCCAGCTTCGGCTCGCGGATACCGCCGGCATACGCGACACAGCAGATCCGGTGGAAAAAATCGGCATCGCAAAGACGAAGGAAGCGGTTTTCCGCTCCGAACTCGTCCTGTATATTCTTGACGCCGCGGCGGGAATCACGCCGGAGGATCTCGAAATTGCAGGCATGCTTCTTTCCTGGAAAGAGGAAATCCCGTCCATCCGCAAATGTATTCTGCTGCTGAACAAGAATGACCTTCCTGCTGTGGCGGACACCGACGCGGCCGTCTCTTTTTTCCCTGCCGCCGACGGCATCCTCTCATGCTCCATGAAGACCGGCGAAGGGCTGGACAGGCTCGGAGGCATGATCGGGGAAATGTATCAGGCCGGCGAACTCGCGCACCAGGAGGAACCTCTGCTCACGAATGCCCGGCACCGGGAGGCCGTGCGCGGGGCGCTTCAATCCCTCTCTCTCGTGCGGGAGGGGATCCGCGCCGGAATGAGCGAGGATTTTCTCGCCATCGATCTTATGGACGCCTACGCGTCTCTCGGAAAAATCCTCGGGGAAGCTGTCGAAGACGACCTCGTGGAAGAGATTTTTTCACGGTTCTGCATGGGAAAATAAAAAAAATGAGTAAAGCGAATTATACGATCGAGACAGATATCTGCGTCATCGGCGCGGGGCATGCAGGATGCGAAGCGGCTCTCGCCTGCAGCCGGCTGGGCTTCCGCACCGTAATTTTCACCATGAACGTGGACAGCATCGCGATGATGCCGTGCAATCCGCATATCGGCGGTTCCTCCAAGGGACACCTCGTGCGGGAAATCGACGCGCTCGGCGGCGAAATGGGGAAAAACATCGACAAGACTTTTCTCCAGTCCAAGATGCTCAATGTTTCCAAAGGACCTGCCGTGCACTCCCTGCGCGCACAGGCGGACAAGGCCGCCTATTCGCAGGCCATGCGCGCGGTCCTGGAAAAACAGGAGAACCTGACGATCCGCCAGGCCGAGGTCACGGACATCCTGACGCAGCCGGAGGTGGAGGCATTGGAACTGTTCGCGGATGATTCCGGCGGGCATTCCGTTTTTGAAGGGGATTCCGTTTCTTCAGGGAATGCAGGGTTTTCAGAGCCTTCTGCCTCTTCGGAGGCCTCCGGCCCTTCCAGGACCGAAAAGCCCCGTGTGGCGGGTGTGAAAATCCACACGGGCATGGTGTATCTGTGCAGGGCGGTGATCGTCTGCACCGGAACGTATCTGCACGCGCGGTGTCTCGTGGGGGAGTCCATCACGGAGACCGGACCCGGAGGCATGCAGCGGTCCACTTGGCTCAGAGACGCGATGGGAAAGCTCGGGATTCCGCTGCGCCGCTTTAAGACCGGCACGCCGGCCCGGATGGACGGCAGGACGCTGGATTATTCCAGAATGAAAATCCAGCCGGGAGATCCCGTGGTCGTTCCTTTTTCCTTCAGCACCGATCCCGCTGACGTGCAGATCGAGCAGGTTCCCTGCTGGCTGACCTATACGAACGAGGAGACGCACGACATTATCCGGCAGAATCTGGACCGCTCCCCGATCTACGCGGGCATCATCGAAGGAACGGGCCCGCGCTACTGCCCTTCCATCGAGGACAAGGTGGTCAAATTCAGCGACAAGATCCGCCATCACGTTTTCATTGAGCCGGAGGGACGTTTTACGAACGAAGTCTACGTGGACGGAATGTCTTCCTCCATGCCCGACGACGTGCAGCAGCGCATGTACCGCACCGTCCCCGGGCTGGAAAACTGCGTGATCGTCAAAAATGCCTATGCCATCGAATATGACTGCATCAACGCGAACCAGCTCAAACTCTCCCTGGAGACAAAGGCGGTGGACGGTCTCTTCTGCGCCGGTCAGTTTAACGGCAGCAGCGGATACGAGGAGGCGGCGGCGCAGGGGCTGATCGCGGGAATCAATGCCGTAAACTATCTGCGGGGACGCGAGCCCCTCATTCTGGAGCGCTCGGAGGCCTATATCGGCGTCCTGATCGACGACCTCGTGACCAAGGATAACCGCGAACCCTACCGGATGATGACCTCCAGGGCGGAATACCGCCTGCTGCTGCGCCAGGACAACGCGGACCTGCGGCTCCGGAAATACGGTTATGAGGCCGGCCTGATCACACAGAAGCAGTACGATTACGTTCTCTACAAGGAAGAAAAGATACGGGAGGAGACAGAAAGGTTAAAGAAGGTAAAGATCGGAGCCGCCGCGTCCGTCCGGGAAATCCTGAAAAGCCTCGGATCCGCGCCGCTGAAAACCGCCTGTTCCCTCGCCGAGCTCATTTGCCGGCCGGAGCTCTCTTATGAAAAAATCAAAGAACTCGACCCGGACCGTCCCGCGCTTTCAAAAGATATTGTAGAACAGGTCGAGATCAATATCCGCTATGAGGGCTATATCGAGCGGCAGAAAAAACAGGTGCGGCAGTTTGAAAAGCTGGAGCACAGAAAAATCCCTTCCCGGATCGATTATGACGACGTCGGAAGCCTCAGAAACGAGGCCCGGCAGAAGCTGAAGGAATTTCTTCCCTCCTCGATCGGCCAGGCCTCGCGGATCTCGGGCGTCACCCCCGCGGATATCACGGTTCTCCTGATCTATCTGGAAAAAAACAGAGGAAATGCGGATAAATGAATCATCCCGCAAAACGTGCCGGATAAATAAAAATGGTATATAATCAGATCGGAAGCGAGGGGCGCTTCCGGCGGATTTCGCGCAGTGAAAGACGCCGGTCCCGTACGGGACCGGCGTTCACGGAATTCTGCCATTTTGTGCAGGAAATCATCGGTAAGGATAACCGGCGGCAATCCTGAGCGGATTCCGAATGTGTGGAGCATTGCGAGAGCTCGTAAGAGCGGAGCAATGCGCAGCTTTAATCATATGAGTCTGTGAGCCATGCTCATAACAAGTATGAATAAAACAGCGAGCAAGCGTGACGACATGCGTAGTTTTATACATACGTAGTCTGTGACACCAAATCATGGAACTGAAGTATGGAAGCGCGGAGAACAGCTATGAAAAAAGGCAGAGATCTTGTTCAGATCATTCAACGGACAATAGATGTTTTTTCAAAGCATGAAATGGCCGTCTATTCCGGATACGCGACTTTTTATTTCATGATGTCCCTTGTGCCGCTCCTGATGATGGTCATTTCCCTGATCAACATTCTTCCCTGGTTTTCTGTGGATGATGTCAGTGATTTCCTGTACACAATGATGCCGGACATTCCCCAGATCCGCAGCGCGCTTGTGGGAATCATTGTAAATCTGAACCGGCAGTCCGGACAATGGATCGCGTATTTGTTCGCTATGACGTCCCTGTGGTCTGGATCCCATGGTGTTTTTGCCATGATGGCCGGACTTGAAAAAATCAATCACACGCAGGAGGTTGTGTTCAAGGAAAGACCGAAAGCGATTCTGTATACGATCATATTTACTCTGCTGATTCCCTCCATGCTGTTTTTCCAGGTGCTGCGGTCTTCGATCCAGAACGCCATCACCTATATTTTTGATTTCCTCGCTCTTCCGGATCTGGGGAGGCACATCAACCGGATCCTGCAGTTAAGCGGGATTGTCACGCTCGCGATCACCATTCTCGTCATCGTGCTGACCTACACCTTCCTTCCGGCTGGCCGGCGGAAAATGAGAAATCAGCTGCCGGGATCCATTTTCACATCTTTTCTCTGGGTCTTTTTTACAAATGCATTCAGTTTCTTCATCCGCCGGTTCTGGAGATACTCTTCCGTTTACGGCACGCTCGCCGCGGTCTTTCTGGCCGCCATGTGGCTGAAATTCATCATTACGATCCTGTTCTACGGGGCTTCCCTGAACAGGGCGCTGCAGGTGAAGGTGTCCATGGACCTTCAGACGTAAGGATCTGTCACTTAATAACTTAGGAAATCTGCAAATCTTTTCTTCCGATTACTGCGTCTGCGAAGCTTTGCTTCGTCAGAGCCTCGGCGATGGTGAAATCAGAATCTTACTTTGCCATCTGCATGCCGGCCTGCACCATGCGGAACATGCGGATTGCGCCTTTATAGTAGAGGTCTTCCGCGTTCGCCAGGGCCTCGGAGAGGGGCATGGGGGTGTCGACGGTGGTCATGATGGAATTGATGCCGTGTTCGTAGATCTGGTCATAGCCCTGGCCGAGTCCGCCGCAGAGGGCCACGACCGGAACGCCGTGCTTTTTGGAGCGGTCTCCGACGCCCTGCATGACCTTGCCGAAACAGCTCTGCCAGTCGGTTCTGCCCTCGCCGGTGACCACGAGGTCGACATTGTCCAGAAGACCGTCGAAATCGATCAGGTCAAGGACGGTCTCGATCCCGGATTTCATCTCGGCATTCAGATAAATCTTCAGGGCCGTGCCCAGGCCGCCGGCCGCGCCGGTGCCGGGGATGTCATCGGGGTTGATGCCGAACTCTTTGATAATGACGTCGCGGTAGTTGCACATGCCCTTTTCCAGGCGGTCCAGGATCTCAGGGGTGCCGCCCTTCTGCTTTCCGAAAGTATAGGTCGCGCCGTCTTTTCCGCACAGAGGGTTCGTGACATCGCACATGACGGTGAAGTGCGCTTTCTTCGCCCGTTCGTCGAGGCCGCTCATGTCAATGTGCGCGACCTTTTCCAGTTCGCTTCCCTTTCCTTCCAGCACATTCCCTTCCTTATCGAGGAACCTGACTCCGAGGGCGCTGGCAAAGCCCATGCCGCCGTCGTTTGTCGCGGAACCGCCGATCGCGATGGAGATATCGGTAAAGCCGGCGTCAAGGATCGCTTTCACGAGTTCGCCTGTGCCGTAGGTCGTCGTATTGAGGGGGTTGCGAAGCTCTTCCGGAACCATGGGCAGGCCCGAGGCCTGTGCCATCTCCAGAATCGCCTCTGTGCTGCCGAGTTTTCCGTAGTAGGCGGTCACTTTCTCCATCAGCGGACCGTGGACCTCTACAAAAGCCTTTTCGCCGTTTCTTGCCTCGATAACCGCGTCTGTGGTTCCCTCGCCGCCGTCCGCGACCGGGACGCCCTTTGTCTCGCACGGCCCGAAGACTTCATTGGCCGCTTTTGTGAGGAATTCGACTGTCTGCGCGCTCGTGACTGTGCCCTTAAAAGAATCGGATGCGAATAATAGTTTCATCTGGATCTTCCTCCTGTGATGTGTGTCTGGTGCGGTTCTCTGCATTTCCTGTTTTTGATTGTTTTTCTCTGATTGTCTTGTTTCGCTCTGGTTATCTTTTTTCTCT
>JAUNJS010000502.1 GCA_030533125.1 Eubacteriales bacterium
GTCGATTACATTGACCTGATGATCCTGCATCACAGCCAGCCTTCAAACGATGTGGATGCCTATCAGGCAATGGAGAGAGCTGTAGAAGCCGGAAAGCTGCGTTCCATCGGGCTTTCCAACTACTATGAGCCTGATGATTTTGACCGCGTCGTGAATGCGACAACGATCAGGCCAGCGCTTCTGCAGAACGAAACACATCCCTATCATCAGAGCGGTGAAATGAAGGAACATATCGCGCAGTACGGTACCGTTCTGGAGAGCTGGTTCCCGCTGGGCGGCAGAGGCAATACACAGACGCTTTTTAATGATGAAACCATCAGCAGCATTGCAGCCGCACACGGTGTATCTTCCGCGCAGGTGATCATCCGCTGGCACCTGCAGGCAGGCAACATCTGCATCCCCGGATCTTCCAACGAGCAGCACATCATCGAGGATTACGATGTCTGGGACTTCGAGCTGACAGAGGAAGAGATGGCGCAGATGACCGCACTGGAGCGCGACGATCGGTTCGCGGATTATTAATAACAGATCAAGAGGAGGAAAACAGAAATGGCACAGGGAAAACTCGGTTTTGGTTTTATGAGACTGCCGGTCTTTGACGGCAATCCGGAAAACATTGATTTTGAGCAACTGAATCAGATGGTGGATGAGTTCCTCAGGAACGGCTTCACCTACTTTGATACCAGCTTTGCTTATCACAACGGAAAGAGCGAGGGGGCTCTGAAGAAGACAGTTGTGGACCGCTATCCCCGGGATCAGTTCACCATCGCGACCAAGTTTCCGACCTTTGCAGTGCAGACTGAGGACCAGGTGGAAGGGATCTTCGCACAGCAGCTTCAGAACCTCGGCACTGACTACGTAGACTACTATCTGCTTCACATCCTGAATACCAAGTTCTATAACGGCCTCGACGGCAAGGGCGGCGTGGTAAAGACCTGCAGGCTCTTTGAGCACGCACAAAAGTGGAAAGAAGAGGGAAAGATCAAACACCTGGGCTTTTCTTTTCATGATTCACCAGAGGTGCTGGACCAGATCCTGACGGAGCATCCGGAGGTGGAGTTCGTCCAGATCATCATCAACTACTTTGACTGGAACAGCTATTTCATTGCCTCTAAGGGCTGCTACGATGTGATCCGCAAGCACGGCAAGAAGGTCGTGGTTATGGAGCCGGTCAAGGGCGGCGTCCTGGCTCAGATCCCGGAAGATTCCGAGAAGCAGCTCCGTGCCATCGATCCGGAGATCTCTCCTGCAGGATGGGCCATCCGCTATGCAGCCAGCAAGGAGGATGTGATCGCGGTCCTTTCCGGCATGTCCACCCTTGCGCAAGTGCAGGACAACGTCAAGACCATGAAGGACTTCACGCCGCTGACTGATGACGAACAGGCCATGTTGGAAGGCCTTGCTGCGAAACAGAAGGAATCCGGCCCGGAACATCTCGGTGACTTTACGAAATATGAGGGCATTACCTATCACGGCATATCCGTGGCAGCGATCCTTGATACCTACAATTCCGCCATGGTGCAGCTAAACCCCTTGTTCTCCGGAGAGATGAATTATCTGGCCAACAAGATGCTTTCCCTGGGCGTGACAGACATCAAGAAGCCTTTCCCGGAGGAAACGGTTCTTCTCGATGGAGAGGATATCACGGCACAGGTCAAGGAGGCATGGGACTTCCTGGTGGAGCATGCCTTCATGATGTAATTAGTTTAGAGAAAGAGGTGATTTACCATGGCTAAAACATTGATCGCTTACTTTTCCCATGCGGGACAGAACTATTCCCATGGCAGTATCCGGGATCTGCCGGTCGGCAACACGGAAGTCGTCGCAAAGAAGATCCACGCCATGATCGACAGTGATCTTTTCTATATCGATACGGTACAGAAGTATCCGGACGATCATATGAAAAAGATCGAGATGGCAAAGAAAGAATACAACGAGAATGCCCGTCCGGAGCTGAATGCCCGCGTAGAGAACATGGACGAATACGACACGGTGATCGTCGCCTTCCCAAACTGGTGGACAACCATGCCGATGGCGTTGTTTACCTTCCTGGAAAGCTATGATTTCTGCGGGAAGACCATCTGCCCGCTGATCACTCACGGCGGCAGTGGCTTTTCCAATTCGCTTTCCGATATCCGACGGCTTTGCCCGGATGCGAGGATTACGGAAGGTTTGGCCATCAACGGAGACGATGTGCAGGATTGTGACCGGGTCGTCGAAAAATGGCTGAAGAAGATCGGACTGAGATAAAACAGAGAGGACTGAACAAATGGAAAAAATCATTCTGAACAATAAACTGGAATGCCCGGTGATCGGGATTGGAACCTTTATGCTTTCTCCGGTGGAAGCGGAGAACAGTGTCAGAGAAGCCCTGAAGATGGGGTATTCTCTGGTGGATACCGCCAATGCCTATGTGAATGAGAG
>JAUNJS010000142.1 GCA_030533125.1 Eubacteriales bacterium
CTGAAACGTCAACAGCATCAAAAGTATCCAACGTACCAAAAGCGTCAGAAACATCAGAAGCGTTAAAAGCACCAAAAACATTAAAAGCCTCAAAAGCGGAGATCTGGACAGACCGGCTTCAGAGGCTGGCCGGAAGAAAACACGATCGGATCCTGCGGAAATTTTCCGTGGTGACACCGGGGAAAAGAGGGGAACAGGCATTTAACAGGCTTTTCCCTTCGGCTTCAGAAGACGCGGTGGAAGAGCGCGTGGACATGTTTTTGCTGGCGGAGGAAATGCTTTCCGGGGAGGGGTAGAGAACGGTAACCGGGAGGGAAAGCGTTACGGGACAGGCTCCCAGGAAACGATGTAAAGAAATAACATGTTAAAAAAGCGGTTTTTGGGGAAACGTTATATGTGATACAAGCAGACTCGTTTTGTGTTGATAATGTGTCTTTGAAACAATATAATGTTGTTTATAAATGCTCTTGGATACTGATCAGCACCTATGCAGGAAGACTGGGGCAGTCATATGAACCCGTTTGAAGCCTTCAAAGAACTGGTCAGAAATAACCCGGGTGCAGGGAGAAAGAAGTCATGAAAAGAGTCAGAAATAAGTGCCTGATTATTCTGTTTGTGTTTTCAATCACTACTGCCTTATTGTGCGCCTGTGGAGAAAAACCTTCAGAGATTCTGTCCCGGGGCTCTGAGGATTACGGAAAAGGAAAAAGCGAAACGACATACCTGATTCCACAGAATCCGAGCGCGGTACTTACGGAACTCATAGAATCCTATACTGCGTCCAGGGAGATTCCGGAGCCGATGGAAGAAGAGGAGGCGCAGGAATTCATTGAACAGGCGCCTGAAGAGGACCAGTTGGATACATCGGGCCAGAATGAGATCTCCTCTGCCGACGAGCTTCAGAAAATGCTCGCATGGATGATGGATGAGACGAAGACAACCGCAAAATATACGCTTACGGGCGGATATGTGTTCGATGTGGACTCTTTAGGCGTGGCGTTGGAGCGGGCTTCCCGCGAAGATCCGGCAGATGGAATCTGCATCGGGAGCTACGGTTTTTATGACAGCGGAACTGATGGAACGATTGTTTTGAATTACGATCTGCCGACGTCAGAGCTGATTCAGATGAAAAAAGACACAAGAGATCTGGTGAAGGCTGCAATGAATGATTTGAATGTGACGGGACAGTCTGATCCGGAAATCATCAAGGCGGTAAATAATTATCTTTGTGATCAGAATACATATCCTTCCGAGGACAAGGAGAAATATCCTGGAAACCTGGGCGGTTATTCGTCCGAATCCCGCACCGCCTACGCGCTATTCCATGACCACAACGCAGTGTGCGAAGGTTACGCAAGAGCATGCATGCTGCTGTTGAATGAATACGGGATTGACTGTATTAATATCTGGGGATATGCCGGCGGAGCGCATGCATGGAATATGGTGAAGCTGGATGGCTCATGGTATCATGTTGATGTCTGCTGGAATGACGGCTCCTGGACAAGGGAGGACTATCTTCTTTTGTCGGACCAGGCAATGTCCGAAACACGCACATGGGATACATCGGAGTATCCGGCATCGGCGATGAATTCCTATACTTTTTAACAATGAAAACCCACAATCTGAACAGGGGGAGCCGGGAGGCGTTTTTTATGGCAAATCTGATTTTTCTTGCACTCAGCCTTCTCCATTCCGAGATGCCACGCAGGGCCTCCGACATAAGGGGAAGCATGTTCTTTCCCGAAGAAGAGGGGTTTTCCGCTGAGGAAGCGGGCCTGGAGGACGGAATCCTTTACCTTGGGCAGATGGATCCGATCGTGATCTGGAAGGCAAAGCAATACAAGGATGAAGAGCTTCAGGTCATCGCGCTCTGCACAAAAAAGGTGCTTTGTGACCCGTACTCGAGCGAGGATCCTGTGACGTCGGCGCAGTTTTTCATGGAGAACGTGTGCGGACAGGCTGAAACAGCTATAGATCTGGCTTCCTATCGCAGGGAATTTGTATCACAGTCGTTTTGCTCCGAAAACGGGCGGATGCGCTTTCTCCTCCTGCCTATTGACGAGGACGACCTGCGCGCGGGCATTCGACAGAGCGTGGATGCCATCCGGGACTGGAACAGGACAGGAAAGGGCGCGGCGGGAAGATTCTGGGTCGATGTCCATGGAGGGTTTCGTGGTACGATGACTGTCCTCACCGGGATCATCTCTCTTCTGAAGATCGACGGCATCGTTCCGGACAGGGTTTATTCCCCGAGATACGACAACAAGGCAGGGGAGATGACCCTTCCCGGGACGATTGAAGAAATAGAGATCTTTGACTTTGTCTCTGGAATGGACAATTTTATCAATTACGGTAACGCCGACCTGCTGCGCACGTATTTTAAAGGCCACCATGTCTCAGAATACGAGGAAAGGATTCTGCTGGCTATAGACAAGGTGGCGCTCGGGACACAGTGCTGCGACACGGTCTCCTACAAACAGGGGCTTACGGAATTGTCCAGGCTCCTCAAAGAGCCGGAACCGGAGGACAGCTTTCTGTTGGGCCTTTTCCTGAATTATATCCGCGACAGCTACGGGGATTTGTTGACAAAAAACAGATCAACCCTCATGATCGTCCGCCGCTGCGTGGAGAAAAAACTCTATCAGCAGGCCTTGACCTTTATCGAGGCTTCCATGGTGGAAGAGATCGTGAAGAAAGGTCTTTTGACATTCTCCATCGGGAACTATGGACTGGAAGAGGTGCGTGAGAATGCAGGAGAGAATAGCGCAGACTACTATCTTTTTGACGCGTTCCTGAAGATGGGAAACCTTTATCCGTTGAAAAGAAACGAACCTCTCAAGAAAGCTGTGCAGGAGTGCGCAAGGCGGGAGCAGGCATTCCGCAGCGTTCTGCATGGAGCTGACGCCGGTTCCCTGCACCTGCCGATGGACACCTATGTCAACACCGAAGACAGGAACAACCTCCTCCCCTTCGATAAAGAGAGAACGACCCGATTCCGGGAGCTGCCGTTCAAACTCACCGGCATCAATTCGGACCTTCAGGCGGAGGACCTTGACGCGCTTGGCATTTTCCTGCGCTTCCACCAGCTCCTCAAGCGATGCAGGAATGCGTTCAACCACGGCCAGTCCGACCGTCCGGCGCTGCCGGATCTCCTGATCCTGATTAACATGTATATTGATTATGCCGATTACCTGTATACCAGATGTAATCGGAGATAAAAAGCCCCTCCACTCGTATGCCTGAAGATATTCTGCCGGGAGCAGAGATGAGGCTTGCGATTGTCTTGCCGAATCAGGAGACAGCTCTTCCATGCAACAGTTTTATTAAAAACAACATATTTCCTTCATAAAAAGTGCTGTCCGGCTGGTTTCCAGCCGGGCAGCGTTTTTTTGCTGCGGAAATATATAAATGTCGCTTAATCCCTGTTGCGGCAGGGAAAAAGATGACAAAAGAACCGTTCCCATTGGCACTTCCTGTTGCGGCAGGAAAAAAGGTGACAAAAGAACCGTCCCCATTGGCACCTCCCCATTGACACTCATTGGCATTTTTAGTCTTGGAAAAAAACACATTTGAGTCGGGGGCTATGCTGTATACATCGGAGGTCTTGCCTTCGTTCCATGTCGATATAGTTTTCATTGGCTGGAAATACTTTGACAACTGAATATAGTCCGTTTTTGGGGAAAGCTGAAAACAAGAGCTTAATTCGGAATTAAAAGCAGAACGCAAGCCAACATTCATAATCCACCAACCATAAACCAACAATCTTAAAAAAAAACCAATAACCACAAAATCATTCATGGAGGAATGAAGAATGAAAGAGTGCAGGATTATCACAATCAATGACGGCAGGGAAAAGGAGCTCGCGAACGGGAACTGGCTGCATATTGAAGAGTTTCCCCGCATGGCGGAGATCATCGGGAAATATCTGCAGGAGGGCTGGGAGGTCGTCCATTTTGTGCCGGTTTACAATCCCGCCGTCCATGAGGAAGGAAAGTTTTCTTTTTATAGAGGGGGGTATACGTTCTATCTTGAGCGGGAGGCTGTAGAGTAAAGGGCTTTTATGCAGGGGAAGGTCATTCCGGTGATCTGCATTGCAGGGCGGCTTTCATTGCAGGGGGACAGGCGGCAGTCTGTCCCCTGTAGTTTGATGTTTTTTCAAAGGGAGAGGGAGATTTGCGATGCTGAAGAGGGAATGGGAAGATTTTTTCGACATCATGGAAATGTACGGTACGGTGGAGTTCGAGGATGCTTTTATCTCCGACACGCAGAAGGATGCTGCGGCGGCGCTGGCGCTGTGTCTCAATGAGAAGGGGCGCGTGGAGATCGGCTGGATGATACAGTCGTCAGGGCTGTCGCGGGGTGAGCTCCTGAAGGTTCTGGAGGGCGTGGTTTTCCAGGATCCGGAAGAGTACGATCACTCCCATGCGGAAGAAGAGGGGTGGATGCTGAGGGAGCAGTATCTGTCGGGTAATATTCTGAAGAAATACAGGGTGGCGGTAAAGCTGAACAGGAAGTATGGAGGGCGTTTTGAGGCGAATGTGCGCGCCCTCAAGGGCGTGCTTCCGGAGAAGGTGCATCTAGATTCGATCGGTTTCTGTATCGGAACTTCATGGATCCCTGAGATGTATTATGTGATGTTCGCGAAGACTGTGCTGGGCCTGAAAAGTCTGCCGCAGGTCGAGTATTACAGTGCGCTGGGAGCCTGGAAGGTAAAGTGCCCGCCGGCGGACAGAAATACCATCCCGAACCGTGTCACTTACGGGACGGAAGCCCTCTCCGGTCTGGAGATTCTGGAAAAGACGCTGAACAACAAGAGCCTGGCGATCTATTATGAGGTCCCCAGCCCGGGGCGCAGGCACGGTGTGGCGAAGGTCCTCGACAGCTATAAGACACTGGCCGCGTTGGAAAAGCAGCAGCTGCTGCAGGCGGCCTTCCGGGAGTGGATCAGAAAGGATCCGGACAGGGTAAAACGTCTGGAAGAAATCTATTACGGAACCTATGCCTGTCATCTGGCGGGACGTTATCACGGAGGCTTCTTAACCCTTCCGGATCTCAACAGAGAGGAGTACGAACCACATCAGCACCAGAAGGATGCAGTGGCGAGGATCATCCTCGAGAAGGATGTCCTTCTGAATCATCAGGTGGGATCAGGAAAAACAGGCACTATCATCATGGGGATCCACGAGCGCAAGCGGATCGGTCTTTCCGACAGGAACCTGGTGGTAGTCCCCAACAACGTGCTGGAGGCATTCGAGGCGACGCACCGCCGGCTCTATCCGCAGGACAGGATCCTGGTCGTGCGCCCGGAAGACTTCCGGCCGGACTGCAGGCAGGACTCGCTCAGAAAGATCCTCGACGGGGACTACGCTGCCGTATATATGGCCTTCTCTTCTTTCGAGAGGCTGGAAATGAGCCGGCGGGCCAGGCTGGGCGGTGTGGCAGAGCAGATCAGGAACTACCGCGCAAGGGCGGAAAATGCTTCCGGCTACTGGGAAAAAAGCCGGCTGGAAAACATTACATACCGCCTTGAATTAAAGCTGGAAAAAATGAACAGGGAGCTGCCGCCGGATGAATATATTACATTCGATGAACTCGACATCACAACGCTGGCGGTCGATGAGGCGCATTTTTTCAAAAATATCTCCCTTAAATCGCAGGGAACCGGCAGGTCGGACGAAGCCGGGGCAAGCAGAAAGTGTGACGGGCTTCTGGAGAAAGTCAGGTATGTGCGGTCCCATGGCGGAGGCGTGATCTTCGCTACAGGGACGCCGCTGACCAACTCCATCTCGGACGTGTTTGTGCTCCAGACTTTTCTGCAGCCGGAGCTTCTGGAGTTTCTGCATCTGGACCGGTACGACGACTGGGTCAACAGTTTCGCCACGCGCCAGACCGGGTACGAGGTGGATGTGGATTCCAGATCCTACCGGGTCAGGACCCGGTTTTCCAGCTTCCACAATCTCCAGGAGCTGACCGGCCTGTTCTCCCGTGTCTGCGACTCCTACAGCAGTGAAGAGGACTTCATCGACCTGCCCGCGAGCGAAGGCTATGTGGACGTGTCCGTTCGGAGATCGCCGGAGCAGGACCGCTTTATTGATCAGCTTGTGGAAAGGACAGAAATGATACGCCTCAAGCAGGTGGACGGGACAAAGGACAATCTTCTGAAAGTGACGGTCGACGGAAGGCTGGCGGCCCTGGACATCCGGCTGGCAGTGCCTGATTCGGCCCCGGACATCAAGGAGACCAAGGTATATGCCTGCGCCCGGAAGGTTTTTTCGGTCTGGAAAGACTATCCGGAGACGGCGCAGCTGGTTTTCTGTGATATCGGGATCCCCAAGAAGGGCTTCAATATCTACGACGAACTGAAAAAACATCTCCTGGAGATGGGGGTGCCGACGGAAGAGATCGCCTTTGTCCATGATGCGAAAACGGATACCGGGAGACGGAAGCTTTTTTCCTCCGTGAACGCCGCCCGGGTGCGGGTACTGATCGGAAGCACGTCCAAGCTGGGCACCGGTGTCAATGTCCAGAAGCGCCTGATCGCGATCCACCATCTGGACATTCCATGGAGACCTTCCGACATTGCGCAGAGGGAGGGCCGCCTGATCAGACAGGGCAACACGAACGACAAGGTTTTCCGGTTCCGCTATGTCACAGCAGGCACTTTTGACGCCTATTCCTGGCAGATCCTTGAAAACAAGCAGCGTTTTATCTCCCAGTTCATGAGAGGATGCCTGACGGTCAGGGAAGTTGAAGATATCGATGAGGCTGTGCTTAGCTATTCCGAGATCAAGGCGCTTGCAGTCGGGAACCCTCTCCTCAAGACCCGGATCCACACGGCCAATGAACTGGAACGCCTGAAGATCTACGAGAAACAGCGTGATCAGGAGCTCAGGAAACTCGGGCAGATCATCGATGACATGCCGCAGATGCTCGACAGCCTGGCCGGCACGATCAAAAGCCTGCAGGCAGATCAGGCACTTTTCAGGGGAAATGCCAACCACACCGAAAGAGCGGAGAGAAACGCGCTTGAGGAGGCAGTTCAGGAGGCTCTGGGAAACAGTACATACGCGGAGCCGGGGGCAGAGCGCCTGGTCGGCAGCCTCTACGGCTTCAGGATCTTCCTTCCCGCTGACAGGAAGCCGGAGCGTCCCTGCCTGCTGGCCGAAGGAATATCCGGAAACCGCTATGAAGTGGATCTGAAGGATCTGAAGGGTAAAGGCGCAGGCGGCTGCGTGCAGCGGATCGAGTATGCTCTGGCCCGGCTTGATAAGAAGATCCGGGCGGCTGAGGAAAGGATCGAACGGACAAAGACGCTTTGCCTGCAGGCGCAGGCGGAGGTGAAAAAAGGCAACCCCTATACCGCAAAAGTACTTGAAATGGCGGGAAAGCTGATCGAGATCGACGAGAAACTGACCTGCTGTGCCTGATGTACTGCAGAACGATCACCTGAGATACAGGTGTGGAGCGATGCGGGAGCGCGGGACGCGCGGAGCAGCGCG
>JAUNJS010000503.1 GCA_030533125.1 Eubacteriales bacterium
CAAGGACATAAAAACCAAACCCGTTCACAAAGGATGCACCAATATCCAGGTTCCAACACCATTCACCAGGGAGTGAATTTTTAATAAAGCCATTTACCTGATTTGGAAAAGTTAACTGCTGCGTGTTGAAATCGTCACGCAAAGTAAATGCTCCTCCGCCTTTCACGATAAAAAAGACAAATGAAAACACAGCAATTAAGAGGCATATTGCAATGCAATAAATCAGATGTTCATCGACCTTATTCTTCTTCTGGAAAAGACCATTCATATTCACTTCCTCTCTCATTCTTCTCTTTCTCATGAAAGCCAGTCTTTTCGGCAACGATAAACCGAGGTCTGTGTTTTGTTTCCAAATATGTTTTTCCGATATATTCACCCAGAATACCGATGCTGATTAATTGAAACCCTCCCATGCAGCAGATGGTAAAGAGAATTGATTTTAGTTGATCGATTGTTCCTGTACGCATTCCGGATACAATCGTGATCACAAGCAAGAGCAGACTGATTGTAAACAGGCAGAAACCAGCGCCAAACAGCATTCGAAGCGGCTTTATGGAAAGACTGGTTATTCCCTCCACTCCAAGTGCGATCATCTTTTTCAAAGGATAGTGAGTCTGACCGGCTAAGCGGCTGTTCCGCTTGTAATAGACCACTGATTTTTTATACCCGACAAGAGGGAACAGTCCTCGCAGATACAGATTCACCTCCTGATAATTGTTGAACTGCTTCAGCACTTTCGCGGAAACAAGGCGAAAATCCGCATGGTTATATATTGTTTCTACGCCCATATAATTCAGCAGTTTGTAATATAACTGGGCACTCATTCTTTTAAATCTTGTGTCTGTGGATCGATCTGAACGGACTCCATATACGATTTCTGCTCCTTTCTGGTATTCCTGAATCATTTCATCTATTGCATGGATATCGTCCTGCCCATCACAATCCATAGAAATTGTAATGTCGCAATGGTTTATAGCTGACAATAACCCGGCGAGCAGAGCATTCTGATGACCGCGGTTCCGGCTTAATGAAATGCCCGCATACGAAGAATTCTTTTCAGAATAATTACGGATCAATTCCCATGTCCTGTCCCCGGAACCATCATCAATAAACAGAATCCGACTCTGTCTGTCTATACGGCCCCGGTTCATAAGATTCTGTAGTTTTTCCAGAAACAGTGGGGCGGTTACAGGCAGGACTTTTTCCTCGTTGTAACAGGGAATAATAATCCATAAAACCGGCATTCCTTCTTTACTCATGTCTTTCACTCCAAAACTTTAACTATATTCATCCCTGCTCTTAATACATGTCCGTTCATTCATTTCCTCTTGATTAACAAAAAAGATATGTCTATTGAGGGACAATAATTATTCCATAATTATAGACCTTAAAGGTTTATATGTCAAAACCTATAAGGTCTTATAATATGCCGTTTACTTCAAATATACTGATGGCAAATCAGAGAGGTATTGATCCATGCATAACTTGAATGAGGAAATAGGAGCGAGAATTGCGACTCTTAGAAAAGCGAACGGCATGACACAAGAGAAACTGGCAGAGAAATTGAACTGCTCAATCAAACACATCAGTCATGTAGAGCGAGGGGTTGCTTCTCTTTCTCTGGATCTTCTGATCGAGGCAGGCGATATCTTCGACTGTTCCCTTGACTATCTGATCAAGGGAGAGACAGTCTCCCCGGAGGTGAAGCTGCCCACTTTTGTGTTGCAGATCCTGGGCAGCAGTGACAGCAGAATGGCGAAGGAAAGGGTTCTTTTGACCAATTATTTAAACATGTATAGAATACTTCGCGAAAACAACCTTCCAGGCAGACAATAAGAAAGACATAAAGATTTACACTCTGCACAACCCATCAAAAAGACAGTACGATGAACTACAATCGTAGTTTGCCGTACTGTCTCATTTACCTTGTCTTTTCAAACCGTTTGATAGTATTTCAGCGCCGCCTTAATCGCCTTCAACTTTTTCGGCGGATAACCCAGCTGTCGCCTGTCCGGCGATTTCGGCTTATTGAAGTACTCTTTTAATGGCATTCCGTTGGTAATCCGACGTATTCCATACCGGAAATGGCGTACGCGGATATAGTTTCTGACCTCATCCGGGGTAACTATGGTATTATTACAAAGAATGGGTTTTTCTCTGACGGGTTGTTTCGCCTTCGCTCTGTCAGATGCATGATATGCGGAATAGTCTTTTTTCACTGCTGGACATGTTCGCGCTTGTAATGGTGGGGAATACTGTTTCCCGCTTTAGTTTTCGATACGCAAAAAGGAACAGGAAAGATATGTATAAAATAATCACCTGTGATCTGGATGAGACTCTTCTTAGTATGGACCGGTCTGTCTGCCGGAGAAATATAGAAGCGATCCGGGCCGCGACTGAGAGGGGTGTCAAGTTCGTCTG
>JAUNJS010000143.1:0-2923 GCA_030533125.1 Eubacteriales bacterium
AAAAGAAGCACAGCTTGAAGAAAAGAACTCACAGGTACAGCGTCTGCAGGCTGAAATGCGAAACACGATCCGCAGCCTTCTTCTGGATGGCTCCACCCCCGAAAAAGTCAGCCGCCTTACCGGAATGCCGATAAAAACAGTCCACGAAATCGAAAAGACTATCGCTGAGGAATCCGGTGGAAACTAAAAACCGAGGGACCGCCGGTCGATGACATTACAATACAGGGGCTGCGCCTGTATATGCTGTATAAGATTGAACGTATTAATACCGGCCTGCAGGCTCTGTGAGGTAGTTTTTATTCGCGGCTACGGGAAGTTTCCCATGGCCGCTTTTTATGTAAACTGCCATGGCGGCGTGACTGCCTCCACCGGGGAGTAAAAGTTCTTCGGCGCAATAATCAGCCCCCGCTGCAGGCGAGCTTGCGCGGTGTCTGATTGCAGCGCCGGGGCTTTAAAAGTAAATTATCAGTTGTCAATTGTCCCGTTCACTTACGGTTCCTTCCGCGATACTATGATCAGCATCAGCCCGAGAATCACATACACGACGCACATGATCTGATAAGCGTCAAAGACACCAGTCACATTTGGAAGGTCATCCCGCAGGAATTCCGTAAAAAACCGTGTCGCAGAATAAATTATCACATACAGCGGAAACAGTGTTCCGGGTCTGTAAGGCCGTTTTCTGTACCACAGAAAAAAGAGAAATATCAGCAGCGCGACAGCGGACTCCAGCAATTGGACAGGAAATTCATATCTGTAGGTATAGTTGTTGCGATAGAAGCTTCCGGGCATCTTGAAGGAATAGCAGCAACCCCAGCAGAAACATGCCAGCTTGGAGATCACCAACGACAGGGGAAGCCCCGGCGTCAGGAGATCAAGCGTTTTGAACGGCGGGGTCTTCAGGAGAACAGGCAGGACAAGGAACGCGATGAACCACGCCGTAAGCGATCCGAAATAATTCGCATTGCCGCCCGTAAACCAGTTGCCGAACCTCCGGTTCAGCACTAATAAAAGAAGAAATCCCGCTACCGTAATCATCAAAAAGGCTGCTGCCGCAATCATCCGTTTCCTTCGCGCGGACGTCTGCTTCCGCGCCGGGGGACACAGGTCGGCAAACGATCCGCTCTGTGAAAGCACCCAGAGGCACAGAACCGCCGCTCCGACATAATTCAGAAAACTATACATGTTGATTGTGATCCCGCCGATTTCAATTCTTTGTAACATTATACTTCCTCCGGGAGAAGAATGTCTGCAAGTGCAGGAGCCTCTGCCGACTGGAAATAATGCGTGGGGGCATCAATAAAATGAACAGCGTCTACTTTCCTCACATATTGACCCCATCGCGCTTCGGCATTGCGGAAGTCCTGCGTAAACAGATCTTTCCTGCTCAAAACCAGCGTCACCGTACAGGGAGATTTTTTCCGGCAGCCGCGCAGGTAACGGAAATACGTTTCCGTATCAGTGCGGAAACGGGAAATCAGTCTGACCCTCTGTTCTTCAGGCAGTTCCGGCATCCCCGCTCTGCGGAGGACATCCATCAGGGCCTGGTCCGGCATGGTCTTCCAGGGATTCTCTGTCTTTGCGGGAGGTATATTCGCGCCTGCGATAAATCTTCTGATTGTCAACTGTCCGGCGTTCAATTGATCCAGCATTCTCATGGCGTTCGCGCTGCCGGCACAGTGTGAATAAAACGACAGCTCCATGTTCTCCGAAAGCTTCCTGATCTGAATCTGCGCCGCCTCGAGATCATCCTCCCACGACAGACAATACAGCGCCGCGGAGGCCTTTCTCTTTCTGAATTCCGCGGCCAGGGCAGTAAATGCGGAAGCATCGCCGCCGGCGTACGGAAACAGGACGATCCCGGCGTGATAAGGATAATCCGGGACATACAGAGGCGCGAGGGCGCCGGCACTGTCATACCGGTCCAGAAATGCCGCCAGCTCCGCCGGACTGGAATGTGTCATAAAATCAGGCGGTGACAGCTTATCGAGCGGAGGTCTGCACAGCAGTGCAAGCAGATCCAGGCTGGTGCCGCCGAGGTCAAAAAAGCTTTCTCCGCGACCCACCCGTTCTTTATGGAGTACCTCGGAAAAAAGGGCACAGAGGTTCTTCTCCGTCCCGCTGACCGGAGGCTCGTATTCCCTCTCTTCATGAGGAATCCGCTCCAAAGCCTTCCGATCGATTTTTCCGCCCGGCGTGCGAGGCATCTCTTCCAGATGAACAAATAAATGAGGGATCATATATCCCGGAAGAATACTGCTCATCTCTTTTCGCAGAAACGGGCGGGGCATTCCTGTATAAAAAGCAGTCAGCCGGACCCTTTCAGCAATGTCTGCAGCGTCAACAATGACAGCCGCTTCAGGGACAAACCGCATCATCGCGGTCTCGATCTCTTCCGGTTCGATACGCTGTCCGTTTATTTTCACCTGCCGGTCATACCGTCCGACATACACGATCGCGCCCGCATCGTTCCAGTATCCTATATCACCCGTCAGATACATTTTCCCCGTTCCGTATGGATCCGGGACAAACTTCTCAGAGGTACGGGCAGAATCATGGACATATCCTTCCCCGACAGGAATGCCGGCGATACAGATCTGGCCTCTCACCCCCGCCGGAACAGGCCGCAGATTCCGGTCCAGAATATACATCCTGCAATTATCTATGGGATATCCGATCGGGACCGGTTCCGTCTCCGTTCCCGTGCAGTCGTAGTATGTGACATCAACGGCACATTCCGTCGGACCGTACAGATTGTGCACGGATGCCGGAGCCCTGCGCACAAGCGGCGCCGGAAGGGATTCCCCGGACAGAAAGATGTTCTTCAAAGGGAGCGCATTCCGCTGCCGCTTCGCCGGGCTGTCCTTCTTTTGGTAAAAATCCCGGCTTCCGGATATATTTTCCTTCTCTGCAGAACTATCCT
>JAUNJS010000143.1:2933-7497 GCA_030533125.1 Eubacteriales bacterium
CCTTTTCTGAAAATTCCGCTTTTCCCGCAGCTTTCTTTTCCGGTGTCTCTGCAGAACTATCCTTTTCTGAAAATTCCGCTTTTCCCGCAGTTTCCTTTTCCGGCGCTTCCGGCGCGTCCTGTTCCAAAGCATCCAGAAAAGAACCGAAGACCGAAGGCACAAAATGGATGTCCGTGACGTTTCCCCGGCAGATGTGTTCGATTACCCTGTCCTGCCTGTAATGGTCGTAGGGCGGAAGGATGTACAGTTTGAATCCCGCCACCGCAAAGCCGAAGATCTCCCAGACCGAGACGTCGAAGGTGTACGGGGTTTTCAGCATGACAACCGTATCAGAAGTGAAATACTTATCCGCCATCCATAAGATCCGGTTGACAGCCGAGCGGTTTGAGACCATGGCACCTTTCGGTGCCCCCGTCGAACCCGAGGTGAAGATCACGTAAAGAAGATCGTCCGGTTTCGCCGCCGCCGGGAGCGGCTGCGGCGGGCCGGACCCATCCAGGATCTCTTCGATCACCAGAGCGTCCTTGGCTAAGTGCCTGTATTTTCTCTGCGCGAGGACCGTATCGCATCGGCTGATCCCGAGAATCTCATTGATCCTCTCCGGCGGAAACTCCGGCGCAATGGGAAGGTAGGCATTTCCGCCGCGTACGATCCCGTAAATGGCCGCCAGCTCCGCATAGCTCCGGTCACAAATGACGCCGATCACGCGTTTCCCTGCGCGGACCACGGCGCCGGTCTTCTCCGCGCGGGCTGCATTGTCAGTCTTCTTTGTACAGGCTGTATCACCGGTCTTTTCCGCGCGGACCGCGGCGGCAGCCTTCTCCAGACAGCCGGCGGCAGCCTCTCTCCTGCGGACCGCGGCATCGATTTTTTCCGCGTCGCGCTTCAAGTCGCTGAGGCTGTATTCCTCTTCTCCGTCCTGAATGCTGCCTTCCTGCTGCTCCTCAATCAGGTCATACAGAGATTTTTCGGGAAGCGGCCTCGGCCTGCCCTTTGAGAAAGCTGCTATCTCAGCCGCTTCAGCCTCATCCATGAGCGGAATATCGCGGACAGTCCGCGAATCATCCGTGATGATGCTTTCCAGAACATTCATATAGTGCCGGTGGAGTTTTTCAATATCTTTCTCCGTATATCTTTCCGCCAGAAAATTATAGGTGATCATCCGCTTTCCGCGGTCGTTTCTGTGATCAATATGGATCTGCAGCGTTTCATACTGCGCGCCGTTCCGGAACCACTGTGCTGTGGCGGCATCATCCGGGGTCTCGTACTCCGCCTGGTAATTGAAGATCACATCGTACAGGCGTGGATCCGGGGTCTCCCCCCGAATCGCTTCCTGCAGCATAGGGTAGTTGAATCTGTGATGCCGGAAGGCATTAAAAACCCGTTCATCCGTGTCTCTGAGAACCTCCCCCGCGCTCTGTCCGTCCCGGAGATCGAACAGCAGGGGAATATCGTTTATAAACGGACCGATTGTATGAAGGTCTTTCTCTGTCGTCCTGTTCAGGACCGTTGTGCCGATGTAAAAGCATCCGGCGCAGTCACGCGTCCTGCTGTAACAGATGCCGAAAGCAGTGAGAAGAAGAACATATTCCGAGACGCCGGCTCTCTCCAGACAGCGGCTGATTTTCTCCCGGAGGCCGGGAGCAAGTTCGAATGTGAGACTCCCGCTTTGATAATCTCCCGGCTGCGGATCAACCGCCGGGAGCCGGTCTTTACATTCATGGAACTGGCGCAGAAAGTATACGCGGTCGCCGGCGAAGCGCCTGCTGTCAAAATACGCCTGCGCCTCCTCGCAGTGCTCCAGAAAAGAAAAGGACGGCGGAGCGCTTTTGTCCTCCAGGATCCGCCGCAGCTGCCATCTGAGAACACTGAGGCTCCAGGCGTCACACATCATATGATGCAGGACGCAGATCAGCCCTGTTTTCCCGCCGATCTGCACGATCTTCAGGTCATACAGAGCGCGGGCTGTATCGAGAGGCGCGGCTGCGTATTCTCCGGCAAACCGCTCAAAATCCGCCTGTGTATCAAAACAGACCGTATCATAGTCTCTCCATCTGTATTCCTCCACCCATTGCGTCCTCGTCCTCCTGTCAAAATGAAGCCGGAACGCGTCATTGATCCTGACAACTGTATTGACAGCAGTATTCAGCTCTTCCGCGCTGTACTGCCGGGTAAAAAAGACCGCCCCGCAGATATTGGAGACCGCGCCGCCGACGATCTCTTCGGCATTGAGAATGCCTTCCTGTGTCTTTGTAAGCTGCATAAACGCTCCATGTTTCACTGCATCCGCACCCATTCATCCGTAAACCTCATATGAAGTCACGAAAATGCGCCGGATACCTTTCAGGCTTCAGCTTCCGGTGTGTTACAGGCTGTATAAAAGCTCCATATTCCATCGCATCTGCATTGTCGGTTCCGGTTTCGGCATTCGTGTTCTTCAGGATGCATAAAACGCACGTCCCGGGTGCCGGTTCAGGTATTTTCGGTTCAGGTATTTTCTCTGATAAAATTCATTAATCCGCGCACATTCTTCAGGGAGCGGACCGTCGAGTAACGCAGTTCCATATTGAATTCATCTTCCAGACACGCGATCAGCTCGACAAGGACAAGAGAACCAATCTCTTCTGTTCTCTTAATTCGTGTACCCGGTTTCAGAATAACATCCGTCCTCCCTGTCACGTTGTTGTAAACCTTCTGGATCCGTTCCAGGATTTCCTGATCCTTCATGAGGATCCCCTCCCTTTCTCCGCGGCATGGTTCTGCAGGCGTTTATTCAATCCCGGATCATCTACCGGGCTCCTTCCCCGATCTCCCCGGCAATCCGCTGATAATCAACTTTCCCGACTCCGGTAACCGGGAACTGTTCTAATATGACGATCTTATAAGGAACCGCGTAGTCCGGCAGCAGCGATCTGCAGGTTTCCAGGATCGTCCGGGGTGTGAGATCCCTGCCGTCATCATTCAATCGCACGGCTGCAGCGATACGGTCCCCTCCGAGGCGGGCGGGTATCCCGACAACACAGCACTGCGCGATGCCCGGGATCCGCAGCATGGTTTTTTCGATCATCTCCGGATATACATTGTAGCCGTTCACGACAAACATACGCCTGCGCCGGCCGTGAAATGTATAGAATCCGTCTTCGTCTACAGAAAAAAGATCTCCGGTATGCAGCCATGTCCGGCCGTCCGCATGCACGCGAAGTGCCTGCGCCGTCGCTTCTTCGTCTTTATAGTAGCATTTCATGACGGTCGGCCCGCATACACACAGCTCGCCGACTGCGCCGGCCGGCATCTCTTCCCCGGTTTCGGTTGATACAATCTTCAGCTCCGTGTCGGAAAAAGCCATTCCCGCAGTTCCCTCTTTTGCGCGGAACAGCGCGTTGCTCATACAGGCCGCAACACATTCCGTCTGTCCATACCCCTGCAGGATCCGGGTCGGAAGACCTCTTTCTTCCATGCATGAATTGAAAGCTCTTTCCGTCTGCTGCTTCATCCGGTCTCCGCCGCAGATCAGATACTTCAAAAACCCGCAGTCCTTTGTCCGCATCTCGTCACTGCGGACGAGGGCTTCATACATGGCGGGTACCGCCGAAATAATCTTGATCCGTTTTTTAAAAATAAGGCTGTTGCATTTATCCACATTGTAGGTGGGCAGCAGAAATAAATGACTGCCGAGGGTAAGCTCGCTGTGAATGGTCGTACACAGACCGAAACCGTGGAAGATCGGCATGACCGCGAGCGTCCGCGCGTATTGTGTACATCCGACCACTTCCTGGCACTGCACAGCATGGCAATTGATATTCCTGTTTGTGAGGCAGACGCCTTTCTGAACGCCGGTCGTTCCGCCGCTGTACAGGATCAATGCCACGTCGTCCGCCTCCCCCTTGCAGGAAACGGGTGTTTCCACGTGCCTTTTCAGGAACTTTTTCCAGGAGAGCACACGATCAGTGCCGGGAGAAGCCGTGCCGCAGGGCACCTTCGTTCGTTTCACCAAAAACTTTTTCGGGTAATCAAGAGCATCCGCGATCGAATATAGGATGATCCACGGAGGATCGATCTTCCACCCGTTTTTTTCTATTTTCGCATATACAGAATCGAGAATAAATACTGCTCTGCTGTCCGTGTTTTCAATATGATGCCTGATCTCCGCGGACGGAAGCTGCGGGTGGAGTATGTTCGCAATTGCCCCGATTTTGTTTACCGCGTATATAGTCTCTACCGCCTGCGGAATGTTCGGAGAAATAACGGATACGATATCGCCTTCTTTTATATTATGAAAGAGCAGCGAAGCAGCGATCTCATCAATATGTCTTAAAAACGTCCGATAGGAAGTCTTTTTCCCTTCAAACTCGATAGCTGTCCTGCGCAGGGCGTGGACGGTCCGCTCCCGGAGAAACTCGTACATGGAATTCTCCGGAAAATCCGTAGAAATAATGCCATCGGGCAGATGATCGCTCCAGATTGACGGTGATCTTCTCATAATAACCCCACCTCTGAATCATTCGGTCAATAAAAAGGAATTCGATACAGACTGTAACTGTTCTTTGTTATTATCTTTGTTATT
>JAUNJS010000504.1 GCA_030533125.1 Eubacteriales bacterium
CGTCTTCTGTGATCCCGGCACTTCCTTCGTCTCCCCCGTTCGCAGGCTACAGAGTTTCCTGCAGAAAATTCCGCAGGATTGCCTCGCCATCGGGCGTCAGGATGGACTCCGGATGGAACTGTACGCCGAACACCGGATAATCAACATGCTGTACTGCCATGATTTCGCCGTTGGCGGTGCGGGCTGTGACACGAAGACATACCGGCATTGTGTCCGGATCCGCCGCAAGAGAGTGGTATCGCGCGACAGGAATGACCTGTGGGAGCCCCCGGAAAAGAGGCGAATCCGTATCCGGCATCACATCCGACTGTTTCCCGTGCATGAGCTCCTTCGCGTAGGTAATATCCGCGCCGTATACTTCGCAGATCGCCTGGTGTCCGAGGCAGACTCCGAGGATCGGGATTTTTCCGGAGAGCCGCCGGACGACTTCCTCGCAAACCCCGGCGTCAGACGGACGGCCGGGACCCGGGGAAAGGATGATCCGCGCCGGACAATGCGCGGCGATCTCATCCGCCGTCATGGCATCGTTCCGGATGACGCGGATATCCGGATCCAGCGTTCCCGCGAGCTGGTAGAGGTTGTAGGAAAAGCTGTCGTAGTTGTCGATCAGTAAAGTCATATTACGATCCCTCCCTTCAGGTTGCAGAGAATACGGCGGGCAGGCCGGGTGCCGGAGAGTTTATTCAGTAAAGCCATATTACGATTCCTCCCTTCCGGTGGCATGGAATACGGCGGGCAGGCCGGGGATCACAATGTTCATTCAGAAAAGTCATCCGTCGATCCCTCCTTCCGATTCGCGCACGGCATTTATGACCGCGGCAGCCTTGTTGAGGCACTCCCTGTATTCGTTTTCCGGCACGGAATCCGCCACAATGCCGGCTCCGACGCGGACGATTACTTTTCCGTCTTTTTTATACGCGAACCGGATGGCGATACAGGTGTCCATGTTGCCTGTAAAATCAATATATCCGATTGCTCCTCCGTAGATGCCGCGCCTGTTCTGCTCCAGCTCGTGGATGATTTCGCAGGCTCTGATCTTCGGCGCGCCGGAGAGCGTTCCGGCGGGAAGGACAGACGCGATCGCGTCCACCGCGTCCCTGTCGTCCCGCAGCTCGCCCCGCACCGTGGAGCCGATGTGCATGACATGGGAATACCGCTCGATACACATATGCTTTTCCACCTTCACTGTGCCGAATTTTGACAGGCGTCCCAGGTCATTTCTGCCGAGATCCACCAGCATGTTGTGCTCGGCCAGTTCCTTGGGATCGGCGAGCAGGCTTTCCTCCAGCGCCTTATCTTCTTCCGGTGTCTTCCCTCTGGGGCGGGTGCCCGCCAGCGGAAAGGTGTGCAGGATACCGTCTTCGAGCTTCACCAGCGTCTCCGGGGACGAACCCGCGATTTCCACGCTGTTGCCGGAGATATAGAACATGTAGGGGGAGGGATTGCGCGTCCGCAGGAGCCGGTAGGTGTCGAGAAGGCTCCCCTCCGCCTCCGCTTTCAGGCGGGTGGAGAGGACCACCTGGAAAATATCGCCTTCATAGATATACCGCCTGGCCTTTTCCACCATCTCACAGTATTCCTCTCTGCTGAACAGGGAGTCAAAATCTCCCTTCAGCCGGAGCGGAGGTGTCTGTGCGGGCTGTCCGTGCCGGATGAGTTCCTCCATCGTATCCAGCTCCAGAATGGCTGCCCGGTAGTTTTCCTCCAGCCCGTCCGCGCCGATATTGACGATCATGGTGATCGTCTGTCTGAAATTGTCGAAGGCAATGACCTTGTCAAAAAGCATCAGATCGATGTCTTTCAGGCCCTCCTCGTCCCTTGCTTCGAGATCCAGCGTGGGCTCCGCGTATTTGATCGAATCGTAGGCAAAATACCCCATCAGACCACCGGTGAAGGGCGGCAGCTCCGGAAGCCGCGGCGACTTGTTTTCCGCGATGATCTGCCGGATATATTTCGCCGGATCCGCGTCCGGGATCGTCACCATCGTCCCCGCATTGATCCGCACCACACCGTCCCGGCAGGTGAATTCCAGCTTCGGATTGTACCCCAGGAAGGTGTAGCGCCCCCATCGAACGCTGTCCTCGAGACTTTCCAGGATAAAAGTGTGCCGGCTGACGGCTTTCAGCGCGCGCAGCACCTCGACGGGCGTGCGGCTGTCCGAGAGGATCGTCCTGTAGACAGGGACAGACCGGCAGCCCTGCGCGAGTTCCTTTGCCTTCTCCAGCGGGGGATGGATCGATTGTTTCATGAGCGTCTCCTTTCCGGGGCTATTCAATAATACACAGCACATCTATGCGGATCCCGTTTTGACATTGCGCGTACCTTCATGCAGGCTTCGGCTGTCTTTCACGTAAAGAACTGTCCGATGAACAAACAGACTGTTCATCACGAAGAGACAATCTTCACGAGAATA
>JAUNJS010000144.1 GCA_030533125.1 Eubacteriales bacterium
GTCATCCAATTGTGTAACTGATAGATTATAGCAAATCCCACCTTTGTAATATGAACAGCAAAATACTGTCGCATAACGTATACGAATGACCATCTTTGTTACAGGATTAATGCCAACTGGGAGCGTATGAGGCAACGCATCTGATAACAGTTCATTAATCAATGATGTTTTTCCAGAAGAAAACACTCCGCAGAAAGCAACGCAAAAAGGTCTACAATCATCATGATTACCTAATTTTCTGTTAATAATATTATAAAGCTCAATCTGTTCGGTATCGAACAAAAAACCAACTCCAGGCATGTTATAAAGCTCATTAATAATACCGATAATCGAACTATTGCTTCCCATATTCAACCATGCATCCTTTAATTCCTTTTAGTCATAGCAGACTTTATTGCGCCTTCTAATATATTTGTTGAATCCATTCTTGATCACTTTTTAATATAGCTTTGTCTGGTTGTCCCGCAATCAACCGTATGCAAAATGTTTTGTTGCATTAAAACCTGATACAGCATGGCTACTTATTGTCTATTATGAATACAAAAACAGCCTTTTTCCGGATGAACTAATCACCTAAATCTTGCTTCTCATATCGCATGTTCTCATATGTTTTATTCAACATTGAATTGTTTGCAAACTGACAACAAGTCACTCCTATAGTCTGCAAGCTGGCGTATATAAGCTTCTTTTATATTTCCTTGCTGTTTCTTGTTAAATACTTCGTTCTTTTTATACAGCGATCCGCTGATTACAATCGCAACGACAATACCGCTAATAATAGAACGAATAGTACTCCAATGGAAAAACGAAAGTGCTCCTCCGCACAATATTCCTGCCATAATCCCAATGGGTATTCCAGACCAAAGGCCCTTGCTTTCTGCAGAAGACGCTTCATTAAAACGAAATCGTTTCATAGCCACTATAAGTTGTTCGGCAAAATCGTTATTATTCAGCTGAGAAAGAATAATACCCTCCGCATAGCTGACGCTGCTCCATCGGTGGATTCGAGCTTCATACCATCTATTAAAGGAATCAGTGGCATTTCCCTGCTTGCTCAAAAAATTGAATTCGCTAGCAAAATCGCTACAGAGATTGTCCCACTGTTCCGTAAGTGCTTCCTGATACATTTTTACTCCTCTCAAGAAAAAGCCACAGGGACGCTGCATTGTTCCTGCGGCTTGTCCTCTATTAAACCGCCAACTTCAAAATATCCTCATTAGTCAAAGGAACTCCATTCAGCAGCATATTCATTTCACTGATATTCTTCAACAGAACAGCTTTAATTTGATTTGTACGATCTGTTTCGGTAGATAGATTGTCGCTTTGATTCTTCAGCTTTGTGATTGTGTCGTCCAAGCTGGTCTCATAATCTGAAACCTGGGTGCGGATGCTATCTGCCATTGTCACTCCAGCACGGGTAACTACGGAAAGCAGGTTTTCAAGTTCCATCACATAACGTTCTTTTTCCACCCGAATAGCTTGGACAGTTTCATCTCTCATCCCAATCAGAATATCAGCAGCGCGGGAATTTTTCGCCATCTTTGTACCTTTAATCATGCTCCCGATACGGTAAATTAACATTGCAACGCCGATAGGCCACGCTACAATATAAAGAGCGATATATTCTAATACGTTCTTCATAAGAAAATCAAGAATAGCTTTTCCGTTAGATGTCTTACCTCCCAATCCGTCTGCAATGATCTCCGGATCCAATCCGATAATCCCCATAACGATCTGGAAAAGATTTGCGTCACTCATATTATTTCCTTCAATAGTTATCTTACCACGAACGATAGCGCCGCCGAGCAATGCATCTCTAAGATCACTAATGGAGAACGGAAGCTCCAAACTCTCCAACTGCGCTTGCTGAATGGAAAGTTGACGCTCAAGTGTATTTAAATGGATATCCATACTTCTCGACAGACCGCTCCCCATTTTTTTGAACTCAGACTTAACATATTTCTGAACTTCATCTGCAAAAGGTCTTGTAATCTCCTTTACTTTTGCATCATTCTTTTTGTTCCAGGCCAAGTCGATCATATCCTTGAAGCCGAATTTAATGGTGGTATTGCTGAAATATCCATCCCACCCTGTCTTAATACGATTCATGCAACTGTCATATTCACTGCCTGCACTAGATATAATACTTGTTACACAATTTTTGCAGCTTTCTTCAATCTGTTCAATAATAGTCTCAAGCTGCTCTTTCTTGCTCGTAAAGTCATCCCTTTCAGAAGTAAGATCATCAACATCTTTTTTATAAATCTGCAGAATGCTATGAATTCGCTTCATTGCCCCTGCATATTTGCTGGCAAGCTGAATCATATACCCGCGGAAAGCTTCCTTATCCCGATCGTCTGCCGTTAAATAAGTCCCTAGTGCCTGTTCAAACTCAGGAACTCCAGTAATAGAATCATCACACCGCATCATCCCCATCGGAGTTTTGACTTCTTGTCCTAAACGCGCAAAAAGAGAATGGTAGGCATCTGTATAAAAAACACGGCTCTGGAACAGTTCTTCATCAAACTGTCCGCTTTTATCTGTAAAGACGTCCTTCAATTGACTCCGTACACTCTTCTTTAAGTCATCCTGGGCCTGTGCATCAAGAGAGTCAAAGCGATTGCATACAAAGAACACATTACGCATCTGCTTGTTTGCATAATGGCTTGCAATATACTCTTTATCCTCAAGGATAAATGGCATTGCGGAATTGATAAGATGAACAATTGCATTTGCGCTCTCCGCAAAGCGACGTGCGGCCTGCGTGTCTGCAATGGAGTTCTCTGTACCCGGAGAATCCACAAGCTGAACCAAGTTCCCGGCAATCCCTTCTTCCGGCTGATGGAGAACCACATAGTCAACATCCTTGAACTTCTCGGAATCTTCCTGACTGACTCTATATTCATTAAAGAAGTCCTGAACGCTCATAGAACGGGTTTTGCTTTTCCCGCTTTTATTATCAGTCTCCTTCATATAAACTGTAATACTCTCATCTTGACCGAAAATAATCTTGGTAATGACAGCAGTCTCGGCAGTAATAGCACACCTGAGGATGTTTTTTCGCATAAGTGCGTTCAGAAGAGTTGATTTTCCGGCACTAAAACCTCCGGTAAACAGCACCTGGAAGATACCTTCTTCCAATTTTGCCAAATCTGCTTCAAGTCTCTGCTCTTCCACAGTCATCTGCAAACCGGGGACAAAACCGTAAAGAGGCTTCTTTTCAGGGGCGGGAGCTCCAAGCATGTCTGCATAAACACGAAGGCAGCTTTGCATCTTTTGAGACAATTCCTTCGACTTTTCATAAGTATCCATAATATACCTCCATAATAATATTACGTTCTTAGTTCCGGAAATACTGCATTCAATTGGTTGCTAAGGTACTCTTTCAGAAAAGCTTTTTCTTTCTGGGTCTTCTTCAGATCATCGAAGCTCTTCTCGATTTGGCTGACCAAGTTTCCATAAGCCGACTTGATGCTTACTGCTCCTATGCGAATCTCCTTTTCGATATTCTGCTCTACCTGCTTCGCTAAAAACTCACCGCTATCATAACAAGCTTTTTCTACTTGCTCAGCCAACTCAGAACGGATATCTGTAAGTTCATTGTTCATTCTGAATTTCCCATAGGCTTTTGCGGCAACAACAGTTCCCACCGATGCCAAAGGATTCACAAAAAGAAGGGGGATGGAAAGCAACATCATATTGCGTGTTTCCTTGCGCAACTGATCTGTTATCGCACCAACACTTACTTCATCTATATCGCTTCCCGAGAAAGGAAATCTCCCTAAAGTGACATCTTCTTCTAATTCTGAAGAAAAGCCAGACAGACCCAATGCACTATATAGTGTCCTCCGCGCAGATACATCTAACTCTGCGATCATAGAGCCAGCGTCAATTTCCATCTGATTAACCAGTTTTTTGGAAATGGCATTCGTTTCCTCAATCGCTTTAGCCATCATAGATTTGATATAATAATCCCATGAACTGGAAATATATCCATTGATTTTGTCCTCAAGTGATTCCAAATCATCCAACGGTGTTGTTTCAACCTTACTTTTGACGTTAGTTCCCATTTGCTGCCCATAATCCCGGATTCCTTCGCACATCCGTGTCTTCAGGTTATTCAAGGAATTAGCCAATACACTCTCAGCGGCCATTTGCCCTGCCAGTTCAAGATAGTGCTGCCGCTTTTGCAGTTGTTTTATTGCAGATAGAATCGTGCTGTCATCAATTACCACAGAATCAAGCAACAATTTGAGGCGCTTTTCAGCCGAAGCAAGTCCGTTTTGCAGTATTCTTGCCTCACGACGCTCATTAATAGTCGGTGCGGATAAATAGTCTGTCATCCAATCGAATGCATCACTTTCAGATTCGAAAACCTTCCTTTCCATATCAAGCCGCTTTAAGGTGTTTTCTATAGTATTGTGTACTTCAGTCAGTTCTTCCTCATTATTCAAGAACTCAGTCTTTGTCAGGATAATCGATATTTCATCAGGCGCAAAAAAACATTTTGCAAAACCGTTAAGCCAAGCGCGCTCCCCTTGCGTCATTGCCATCGTCGCATTGGTAATCAGACAGCCCACATCAATTTCGCCAGTGAGTTCAAGCCATTCCTCCTCTGACTGGATTTCGTCACAAATAATCAAGCGATAGGTCTTTAAAAAATCAAAAGGAAGACCCATCTCTTTTTTTCCAGTAATTGAAGAGCGCTCATTCAGCAATACCGGAGTATCATTGTAATCGAGGATAAAGCACGCTGGTTCACCCTCAATCAGATTCACTACTTCCTCCGGGATTTCAATGCCCGTCATTTTTTTTACCATCTTTAATCGATCTGAATGGTTTAGATTAAAGCTGATTACCGCAAGCGAAGGTTTTTGTTTTTTTTCCCGCATCAATTTAATCCATGCCGAAAGCTGGATCAGTTGCTCATCCTTTGTTTTTTCCGCAATATCAGCAATTGCTTCAACAATGCGACGTGAATTGTTTATATCCATAAATTACTCCTCCCCTAAAACAGCAATGATATGCTCAACAGATTTGGTTAATTCATGTTCAGAAATACAGTTGGCTGGTATATTCAATCCTTGTGCTGTATAATATAAATCACTTTGAGCAAATAAATCCAAAGCTTCAATTCTTTTCGATAGCGGAGGATGGGTTTCTAAAAACTCATTTACCCTTCGGAGTATGCTTTTTCTGCGGTACTGTTTGCTGGTTTGAATAAAATTATTTAAGTCCAGCTGATTTGCGCTGATAAAACCCGATTGTAACTGGAGGAGAGCCTTTTGCGCTGCGTCTACATCGAGGCAACACAATAATCCTGCCCTGTCCGCTGTGATTTCAGATCTTCTACTCCAGGCGTTTAGCGCAAAAGCTGAGGATTTGTACACTAGAGGACCCAGTAATGGAATCGTTCGGCTGAATGATCCAGCAGTGCTTACTACAGTATGATACACCACATGCCCCATTGCGATATGTCCGCATTCATGACCGATAACAAATGTAAGCTTAACTGGATCCATAACACGCACGAGCATATTTCCAAGAACAATGCAGGGTTCTTCATCTGAACCAACAGTTAGCGCATTCAGAGCGATTGCATTAGAAACAACAACGTACGGTTTTTTTATTCCTAATACAGCAACACAATGATTAACAATCTCATCAATCTCCGGAAAATTCTTTCTATTTACTGGAATTCCGGACGAGATAATTTGGCTGTAGCTTAAGTCTGTGAGCATGTCGACAGCAGAGCCAAAGACTGTATAAATACCAGGCATGTCTAAAACATCGATTATTTTAGAATCGATTGGATGCGCATAGTTGCTTTTTTGAACGCAAAGCCCAGTCTGTTTTTCAGAGTTTTCTGTATCCGGATAATATACATCAAAATCCGGACACTTAAGGAAAAAGCCAGTTTGATTATCCATCGTTATCGTCCACCCTTTCTCTTTTAGATTTAAACACAGGGAATTCCCATAGCGTTTTTCTGTTCTTATAGTATTTCTCCCCATAATAGTTCGATTTTGCATCTGGACTGTCATACCTGTAGATATAAAACCATACAGGTATGGAATCAGGATTATGCTTATGTTATTGACAAGCAACCGCAGATGTAATGTACAGTAATAATCTTTATCTGCTGACACTTTACATAATATGGATGCCTGTTTTTGAAACTGGTTTCCGCCAGTTTTATCTGGGGGCCCTCTGTTTACAGCATCGTACTGCCAATGATCATAATCCCTTTGATAAGAATGATGGACAGAATTACTGCAACACAGTTTATCTCTTTTTTACAAAGTTCCTTCGCATCCTTTTTACTGATCTCGATCATGTTGTCCAGCCTTTTCTCCACACTTTCATTCCCCTTCCAGGTTTTTTACAATTTGCGTTTTTTTCCGTTAATAAAATGGCCCTTCTCGCCCGACGCTAACAGCCGTTCCTATGATAGCTTCATTTGTAGATAATGTTCCTGAAAGGAATAATATATACACCATTAGTATCAAGACGGAAAAATCTTAGACCATCATCATCGCACCGGGCAGTGCCAAGAATTCTGAATTCATTTTTTTGGTCATAGACCGTTACTTTGAAAGCATATCTCTCTTTGTATGTTAAAATACTTCTGCAAAAGTCTCCTCATTTCCTCCATGTTTTTTCATATACGCAAGTATTCACATCTCGTCTGTTCCGTTCAAAGGAAAACTGACTCTATATGTAGTTTTATGAGACGATATGGAAACCACCTCTTCTTTTCTGATCGCCGAAGCAATTCCCCCTGCGACATCTTTTATTACGTCCTCACTCATTTCTCCTGATGCTTTTGCCTTTAACCTTCTATCTCACTTTTTGAGACTTGCATTTGTCAACTGTGACAGAACATCCCGCAATGCTGCAGCTTCAGCGATTCCTTCTTCCGCCGCTTTATCGTACCATTTAATCGCTTCATCAAGGTTACGTTTTGTGCCCCATCCATTTTCATAGCATTTTCCAGCATTAAACATACCCTGAGGAAAACCGTTCTTCGCCGACTCCAGGGTATAATGGAAAGCCGCCTGCAAGTCCTGTTCGACACCTTTCCCGTCAAAACAGGCTTCAGCAAGATTCACCTGAGCAATCGGATGTCCCTGATTAGCGGCATAACGGAACCATCTGACAGCTTCATGATAGTTCTGACAATGGCTCCAGCATAATTCGCCGAAAGCATACTGGGTTTCCGCATCACCTTCAATAGCTTTAAGCAAATTAATCGCAAGCGCCTGTGAAGCCTGTTCTCCGGGATTTTTCATCGTAATATGAATATCCAGTTCGTCACACTCCAATGTAATCATGGAGCCATCTTTCTTTATTTTACAGAGATTTTCTCTTCTTCTTCAAAGCGATGTGCAATCGCCTTCTTCGGGCAATGCTGAACCAATGTCATTGACTTAACTCATGATCAACGGCAGTAGAACCATAAAGTGTCAGA
>JAUNJS010000505.1:0-1520 GCA_030533125.1 Eubacteriales bacterium
GATCTGCCTTGCGTCAGAGGCCTTTTTCGCCTTTTCGGGCGGGCTTTTCGGGGTTTTTGGCATCTTGACGAGCATGGCGTTTTTGGTGTATTTTTTATGTAGAAATTCCATATTTGGAGGGAGAGCAAATGGAACAGCTGAACTACCGGGTACTGAAAAAGACAGGTTATGACGGTTTCATTCTGGAAAAAGCACCGGAAAAAGTGATGCAGTTCGGCGAAGGCAATTTCCTGCGCGCCTTTGTGGACGATTTCATCGACATCGCGAACGAAAAAGCCGGCTTCAACGGCAAGGTGGCGCTGGTCCAGCCGATCGCCCAGGGCCTGACGGAGCTGATCAACAAACAGGAAGGCCTCTACACGCTCTACCTCCGCGGGAGCGAGAAGGGCGTGAAGGTCGACGACAAGCGGGTCATCTCTGCGGTCAGCCGCTGCGTCAACCCCTACGGCGAGTGGGACAAAGTGCTAGAGCTGGCGAAGAGCGACGATCTGGAGATTATCGTCTCCAACACTACGGAAGCCGGCATCGTGCACGATACGGAAAGCGCCTTCGACCAGGCCCCGCCCGTCAGCTTCCCGGCCAAGCTGACGCGTCTCCTCTATGAGCGCTTTACCGCCGGCAAGCCCGGCATCGTGATGCTCAGCTGCGAGCTGATCGACAACAACGGCAAAGAACTCCTGAAATGCGTCAATCAGTATATTGACGACTGGAAGCTGAGCGAGGACTTCCGCCGCTGGGTCAATGAGGAAAACATTTTCTGCTCCACCCTGGTGGACCGGATCGTTCCCGGCCGCATCCGGGATCCGAAGGAAGTCGAGGCCCTGGCCGCCGCCAACGGGTATGACGATCCGCTGACGGACGTGGGCGAAGTCTTCGGCATCTGGGTCATCGAAGGCCCGGACGGTCTGGAAGACCGGCTGCCCTTCAAAAAGGCCGGCGTGCCGGTGATCGTCGTGCCGGACGTCACGCCCTATAAGAAGAGGAAGGTCCGGATCCTCAACGGCGCCCATACGGGTTTCGTCCTCGGCGCCTACCTGGCCGGGTATGACATCGTGCGGGACTGCATGCACGACGATACCATCCTCGGCTATATGAACCAGATGCTTTATGACGAGGTCATCCCGACCCTGCCGCTGGACAAGAAGGATCTGGAGGACTTCGCCCGGGCGGTTCAGGACCGGTTCAACAACCCCTTCGTGAATCATGAACTGATGAGCATCAGCCTGAACTCCACCAGCAAATGGCGGGCGCGGAATATGCCGACCTTCCTGGACTACGTGAAGGAAAAAGGCGAACTGCCCCCCTGCCTGACGACGAGCTTCGCGGCCTACGTGGCCTTCTATTCCAATGACATTCAGGAGCTGAATGACAAAGGCCTGGTCTGCCGCCGGCCGAAGGGCAACGATTATACGGTCAGCGACGACCGGTGGGTGCTGGAGTTCTATTACGCGCATCGGAACGACAGTCCGGAGGACCTGATCCATGCCGTCATGACCAATACGGAAATGTGGGGGCAGGAT
>JAUNJS010000505.1:1530-2410 GCA_030533125.1 Eubacteriales bacterium
CCCTGGCGGCCTATAAGGCCTGCCTGAAGTAAGGAGGAAACAGACATGACGGAAATGATGAAACAGCTGCAGAAGATCGGGATCATCCCGGTCGTGGTCCTGGACCGGGCGGAAGACGCCCTGCCCCTGGCGGAGTGCCTGATGGAGGGCGGCCTGCCCTGCGCGGAGGTCACCTTCCGCACGGCCGCTGCCGAGGAATCCATCCGGCAGATGGCCAAAGCTTATCCGGAGATGATCGTCGGCGCGGGCACCGTGCTGACCACCGAGCAGGCCGATCGGGCGATCGGCGCCGGCGCGAAGTTTATCGTCAGCCCCGGTTTCAACCCGAAGGTCACCGAGTATGTCCTGAAGAAGGGCGTCCCCATGACCCCCGGCGTCTGCACGCCCACGGAAATCGAAGCCGCCCTGCAGTTTGACCTGGACGTGCTGAAGTTCTTCCCGGCGGAGCCCGCCGGCGGCCTGAAGATGATCAAGGCCCTGGCCGCGCCCTATGTCGGCGTCAGTTTCATGCCCACCGGCGGCATCAGCGCCGCGAACGTCCGCGAGTATCTGGCCTATGACCGGATCGTCGCCTGCGGCGGCAGCTGGATGGTCAGCGGCAAGCTGGTCAAGGAAGGAAAATTCGACGAGATCAAACGGCTCGTGCGCGAGGCCGCTGACATTGTGAAAGAGATCAGGGGGTAAGTGAAAATGAACGGAAAAGTAGTTACGTTTGGGGAAATCATGCTTCGGCTCAAGTCTCCGGGATATGAGCGCTTCATGCAGTCGCCGGTGCTGGAGGCGACCTTCGGCGGCGGCGAGGCGAACGTCTCCGTGTCCCTGGCCAACTACGGCATGGACACGGCCTATGTGACCGTGCTGCCGGACAACGATATCGGCA
>JAUNJS010000145.1 GCA_030533125.1 Eubacteriales bacterium
CTGCCCTGAAAGGGCGATCTCGCAAGCCTGTTGCTTGGCTACCCTTAGAAAGGGTTAATCGTTCCCTTTCTTTGACTCATCAATCTGCTTTTGAATATACTTTTTTACTGTTGCCTCATCGATATTGCCAATTGTCTCCACGTAATACCCACGAGCCCAAAATTCTTTGTCTCCCCGAGTCTTGAATTCCGGGTGCCGGTCAAAAACCATCAACGCACTCTTACCTTTGAGGTACCCCATAAAGCTGGAGACACTGTACTTTGGTGGCAATTCGATACAAAGGTGCACATGGTCAACACAGACTGCCCCCGCTGTAATTTTGACCTTCTTGTAGTCGCACAGTGTCTTAATTATCTCACGGACGTCTTGTTTGACCTTCCCATACATAACCTTTCTCCGATACTTCGGAATAAAGACAATATGGTATTGGCATTTCCACTTCGTATGTGATAAACTCTGGTTGTCCATTTGGACCGCCTCCTTTGCTATATGATGTGGCTTGCGAGACCATCATCATTATAGCAAAGGAGGCTTTTTGCTGATCGTCACAACGCTACTGCTTATTCCATTCTCCCCAGCATAGCTGGGGGATTAGGACAGTTCATTTACGCAGGAAATCATTCGCAAGCGCCTGACAGGCAGGAACAGCGCCTGTCCTATATAGAAATCAAAGATTATAAGCAGAATCCGATAACCACGCCACACTCTGAAGGAGCAGGGTGACGGATACTATTCCCGCCTATGGCCACGCTGGAAAAACAGCCGGAGACAGAGTTGATGACATACGCGGACCGCAGCCACCATGAGTTAGGACCATGCTCTCTTTCCCGGCTCCTGATACGCGATTCGTTATTCCCGAAAACACGGGTGTACGACACACCCGCTGTTTCGTAGTACTTTTCCACCATATCTCTCTGATCAGAGAAGTAAACCTCCCTTGCGGACGGGATCCATATGGTATCCTTCGATATCACCTCTTTGTATTCATCCATGGAATAGGAATACTTGGTCACCTCCCGAACGTTGTTCCGCACTTCTTCCGGCATGAGGGGCAGGACTGTCTCGCGCAGCCATATACGCATTTCGGATGCCTCCCACCCTCCTTCATTTGTTTTTTCAGAATTCATCGTATGCGTCGATTGCAGAAGCTCATCTGCAACCCATGTCATAGGCGCTTTTCCGCTGCCGTCCGCAAGTTCGTCCTCATCTATCGCGGCAAGCCTCATGGTTATGATGCCTTCCGTGCCCATATCCAGCTCTTTCGTGTCGCCGATCCGGTATTTTTCCTTATACGTTCCGTCGCCGCCTGCTGTGATGATCTCCTCCCAGGTGTCGGTCAGTTCCATAGGATCATCCGATGTGCGTGATACCAGTCCGGACTCTTCTTTTTTGGCATCTTCCGCTGACAGGGAGGATTCCTCCTGCTCTCCGGTCTCTTTGGTATCGGCAGTTTTCTGTCCGGATCCGCCTGTCCCGCTTCCGGATTTCGAAGACCTGCCGCTGTTCGACCATACAAAGCTCACAACTGCAATAAGTACAATGATCGCCGCAGCCAGAATAATCATTTTAGGCCGACCGGCACTTCCTTTTTTCCGCGTGACGGGACCTGCTATCCTTTGATCTTTTGTTCCGTTCTCCTGTTCCCCGCCGCTTGCATCTTTCCTGCGGGGCTGTGTTCCTCCTGTACTCGCGCCTTCTCTGCGGGGCTGTGTTTCTCCTGCACCCGCGCTTTCTCTGCGGGGCTGTGGGTCTTCACTTCCCTGATTACTTTCACCGGGCTTCTGCCCGCCGACTTCGCGGATGCCCTGCGGCTGCGGCTGCCTGTCGGCGGCTTTCTTTTGTGTTTCCCGGAAAATGGAATTATTACGGTCAGGAGAAAGGGACTTCACGCCACCAGTTTTCTCTTCTCTCTGTTTTCCTTCCAACACGGCATTTCTGAAATCATAGGTCGACCCGAAGCGGTCCGTTTCCCTGACAGAGAGCGCCCTGAGAAGGGAAGCCTCCGCATAGGCCGGAATGGCGACCCCCAGTGATGACGGTTTCTCGATCCGGTCGTTGAAAGAGCGCTCGATCGATTCCGGGGGAGTCTTTCCTGTGATGCAGAAATACATCGTCGCGGCAAGCGCATAGACGTCTGTCCACGGTCCCTGGTCACCGTTTGTGTAGTATTGCTCCGGCGGCGCATAACCTGGTGTGAGGATCGCCGTCAGGCTCCGGCTCTTTTCGCCGTGTTTGTATCTCGCAGCGCCGAAGTCAATGAGCTTCGCGCTCCCGTCCTCTGTGATGATGATATTGTCCGGCTTGATGTCTCTGTGGATGATCCTTTTGGAATGGATCTCAGACAGAGCGTCCAGAACCGGCATCAGAAGATCCCACGTCTCTTCCCATGAGATACGGCCTCCTCGGTTCTCGACATACTGTCTTAGACTTTTCCCCCGGACATATTCCATGGCGAAATATGCGGTTCCGTTCTCCTCGAAATAGCTGAAAACCCTGACGATATTGGGACTGCCGAGAAAGGCTGAGAGTGTCTTCGCCTCGTCCAGGAACTGTTTCTTCCCGTACGCAAACCCCTCGCTCCTGTCTGTGTTGAAAGGAACGACAGTGTGGGACGCGTTCCTTGTTGCCATCGTATCCGGGAAGTATTCCTTGATCGCGACGAGCTGCTTCGTATCATACTGCTGTCCCACATACGTGATGCCGAAACCGCCCTGCCCCTGGACGCGCCCTACGATGTATCTCCCGTTTAAGACAGCGCCACAGGGCAGTGCGTGGGGATAGCGTACAGTGTTCGTAAGATCAGCAGCCTGACCACAGTTCGGACACACTCCGGCACTATCCGGCAGTTCGTGAAAACAGTTATAACAGGTTTTCATAAGGCAGACTCCTCATTATCGGAAAATAAATAATATGAAGGTGGGGTCAAATCCCCGGTTTTTTGAAGATATCTCAGCGCCAGGCGCCGAGAAAATTCGCATTTACAAATCCATATAGTCGAAATGCTGGAAAGATGTGGCTATGGAAGGACTTTTTTGTCCAGAACAGGGGCAATATTTCCCTATATCATCCTTTATGAAGCTGAAATCAGGGGATTTTGAGCATAGTTCCCCAAGCCCTTTCTATATCCAAAGAGCTTGCGGAAATTCAGTGCTGCAGCCTTTGGGCCGAAGAAGAACTTTGTTCGTATCTTCCCGCGCACAGGCATCTTGTTTACATTGAACAGGTTCCTCAGCATTGACGGAACAGTTTCTACGCCTTTTCGCGGTAGGTGGCATCAGGGTCTGCAGGGCTTTGGAGCATGTCGGAAGACATTCCCCGTCTTTCTTAGTGCGAAGCCTTGTCAGAATAAAGGCACTCAAACCTTTCCTCATCGATCATAGGAAAGACGTCATCGGCAAACACTTTTGCCCATGACTTATCAAACTATCAAATTTTGTAAATTCTATGGTATGCTTTCTGCTCATTCCGATTCCCTGAACAACGCTCGATTTTTACCCGTCACACCTGTTTTGCCCGAAAATGCGCTGACTGCAGCCCCTCCGTGGGAAAAGGCCCGTCCGATTTATGGAACAACGATCATAAACAAAAACCGATGACCACGCCTCTCTCCTCTTCAGCATCAAAGCCGTCGTTATCGCCGCTGGGGAGCACGCCGTAGAAGCCGTAGGAATTGCGATACCTTGCGGACCGCAGCCACCACCCGGAGCTTCCGCCCTCACCATCCCGGCTCATCCTGCGTTCTTCATTATCTGTAAAAACACTGCTGTAAAACAAACCTTCTTTTTCTCTGCATTCGTCTGTCCAGGAATCATGACCAGGGGGAAAAACCTCCCCTATTGATGGGATCCAAATCGTATCCTTCGATGCCGCATCCCCGCCTTCATCATAGGAATAGGAATACTTGGTCACCTCCCGGATGTTATTCCGAGCTTCTTTTGGCATTAAAGGCATGACTTTATCCCGCAGCCAGGCGCGCATTTCGGATGCCTCCCAACCGCCTTCGCTCGTGGTTTTTGTATTCATGATGTGCGCTGTCTGCAAAAGCTCATCGGCGACCCATGTCATAGGAGCTTTTCCGCTCCCGTCCGCAAGCTCGTCCTCGTCCATGGCGACCAGCTTCATGGTTATGATCCCTTCGGAGCCCATGTCGAGTTCTTTCGTGTCACCGATCCGGTATCTTGCCTTATAGGTTCCGTCATGGCCTGCTGCAGCGATCTCCTCCCAGGAATCGCTAAGTTCCACGGGTTCATCCGAGCTGCGCTGTATCTTCACGGGCTCTATTCTAATGGCACCTTCCCCTGTCAATGAATGGTCAGTATTCTCTGTTTTAGAGGCCGTCGAGGCAGATGCCTCTGTAGTCGTGATCGTGTCCGCCTCTGTCGTTGTCGTGACAGATGCCTCTGTGGTCGTTGTGGTCGCCGTAGAAATCGGTTCTGTGGTCGTTCTGGCGGCTGTCTCTGCAGCTATCTCTGCTTTTTTCCCTCCGCTGTTTTTCCCAAAGATAAATCCTGCAGCCGCGATCAGCGCAATGAGCCCCATCGCCAGTATGATCTTGTTGAAGTTTCCCGTATCACTTTTTTTCCGTTTGACAGATTCTGTTTTACTCTGAATCTCGGTTCGGCCCTCCAGTCCTCCGTCCGGCGCACTGTTCCCGCGGGAGAGCGGTACTTCATCGGGCATCTTCTTTCTGTCGTCCTTCTCTTCAGTGTCCCCGTCAGCGGCCTTTTTCTGCGTATTCCCGAAGCCGACTTCCTTTCTGCCAGGGAAAGGGATCATCCCGCCTTCTGTTTTCTTCTCCGTGTGTTCCCCTTCCGGCACTTTCATCTCCCTGTGTTCCCCTTCCAGGACAGCGTTCCTGAAATCGTAGGTCGACGAATAGCGGTCCCCTTCCTTGACAGCAAGCGCTTTCATGAGGGCTGCCTCCGCGTAATCCGGAATGGATACTCCGAGTTCGGAGGGTTTTTCCAGATCGTCTATGACGGATCGCTCGACGGAATCAATCGGCACTTTCCCGGTTATGCAGAAATAGGCTGTCGCTGCCAGAGCGTAGACGTCTGTCCACGGCCCCTGTCTGCCACGGGAGAAGTACTGTTCCAGCGGAGCATATCCGGGGGTAAGTACAGAAGTCAGGCTTTTGCTGTTTTCCCCCTGGTTATATCTGGCCGCGCCGAAGTCAATGAGCTTCGCGCTCCCGTCCTCCGAGACGATGATATTGTCCGGTTTGATGTCTCTGTGGATGATGTTCCTGTAATGTACTTCTGACAGTGCGTCCAGAACCGGCCTCAGAAGAACCCACGTTTCTTCCCATGAGATACGTCCCCCACAGTCCCGCACATACTGTTTGAGGCTCTTTCCGCGGACATATTCCATAACAAAATATGCTGTCCCGTTTTCCTCAAAATAACTGTATACCCTGACAATGTTGGGACTGCCGATAAAGGCTGAAAGTGTCTTCGCCTCGTCCAGAAACTGTTTCTTCCCGTATTCATAGTCTTTGCTCTTGCCTGTGTTAATAGGGATGACAGAATGGATCGTATTCCTTGATGCGATCACACTCGGATAATACTCTTTGACCGCGACGAGCTGCTTCGAGTCATATTGCTGCCCGATATACGTGATGCCAAAGCCCCCCTGTCCCAAGACACGCCCGACGATGTATCTCCCGCGCAGGACAGTGCCGCAGGGCAGCGCGTAGGAATACTGATCCTCATTCCGCAGATCTCCGCTGCTCCCGCAGACCGTACAGGTGTATGAATCGTCGGGGATGACACTAAAACAGTTGTAACAGGTCTTCATTTCATTGATTCCTTCTATCAAATTATGTTGGTCTTTCCGCGCTTCATATTATCAAACAATAATTCATCCATGATTTCCGGGGTATCATATAATGTTGGTCTTTCCGCGATTCATAATATCAAACAGTGATTCATTCATAGGATCCAGTGTTCCATATCAATCATATTTTGAACTAAAAACACCATCTCGTCGCCGCCCGCTGCGTTGTCGTCCTTAATTGTCCCTGATCCATGAATTTCCCTGAAAGCGGCTGTCATTGCATGGAACATCACTATAATACAAAAAGAAAATCCGGATTGCTATGCTTTTTGAGTATCACAAAGAGAGCTGTCACAAAGAAGACAACAAGAGGTATCTCGCATACGGTTCCGGCCGACATTTCTGTCCCTTATTGGACCGTGCAGTACATGAAGTACTTGAAGCCCAGAGGATTGCTGAAGAAGCCCTTGACGCTGTCATCGACCATGTAGATGTCGGTGTAGTAGTACAGAGGGCAGATCACGCCGGTGCTCATGAGAAGATCCTCGGCGCGATGCATCAGCCGGTAACGGATGTCGGTGTCCGTGCAGGCCTTGATCTGCGTGATGAGGACGTCGTAGGTCTGGGCCCAGGTGCCGTTCTCGACCCTGATGTCATAGCCGAGGTCGGTGAGGTCGAGGCTGTAGGCCTTCACATCCTTGTGGGCGCCTTTACCGAGCCGGCAGTCATTGTTACCGGAGCTCGTGGTCCACATGTCGAGCATGGAGATCGGGTCGTTGAAGTCGCAGAGCCAGCCGTTGCGGGCGAGGGAGAAATCGCCGGAGCTCCTGGTATAGAGGAAGGTGCTCCACTCCTGACTTTCCAGGTTTAGTGTTATGCCGACGGCCGCGAACGCGCTCTGCAGGTACTCGGCGATCGCCTTGTGGCCCTCGCTGGTGTTGTAGACGTAGGTCAGTGTCGGAAAGTTCTTGACCTTCGCGGTATGCTCATCGAACTCATAGTATTTCTTCAGAATATTGAGAGCCTCTTCGAGACTGCTCTCCAGGGCATCTTGGGAAACATCAAAATATCCGGCAAATCCGGCATTGTGGCCTGCGTTGGTGTAGAATTCGGTCCTGCCGTCCGCGTCGGTCAGACCGCTGGCGACGAGGGAGGAAGCGGGCGTCTGGCCGCCCTGAGCGATCACTTCGACAATGTAATTGCGGTCTACGAGGAGGGAGATGGCATTGCGGATCTCCGCCCGGGCCGCCTCGGCCTCAGCGCCATCCAGGCCGGAATCCTTCGGCAGGATGTCCACGTTGACGTTCCAGCAGACATAATAGGTGCCCATCTGGCCGGTAATGACGAACTGATCGGGATACTGCTCCTTCAGGGCGGCGATCTCGCTGGCAGGCACATCGTCGATCAGCTTCCAGTCGCCGCTCTCGAAGTTGGTCAGCATCTCGCCGGCATCGTCGGACAAATAAAAATTGATGGCGCGCATCGTGATCTTATCCGCATCATGATAGTTGGGGTTCCTGACCATGGTAATGACGCTGTTGTGCTTCCATTCACTGATTACATAGGGACCGTTGCCGATATAGGTGGAAGGATCCGCCGCCCAGGCTTCATTCGACACGATGTCCTCGCGGACCGGCATATAGGTCGGAAAGGCGAGGAGCTCGTTCCAGTAGGAGACCCTCTGTAT
>JAUNJS010000014.1 GCA_030533125.1 Eubacteriales bacterium
GGCGCAGTTGATGTGGAGGCCGGTCTTCTCCGGATCATTACCCGGACCGGCGCAGATGATGAGGAGGCCGTCCGGCGTCAGCCTTCAGTCAATAAACGTGATTTCGTTCCCCTTCTGCGGCATCAGATTACGGTTCGGAAGGCCGCTGTCGGTGGCCGGATACCCCAGCACAACAGCACCGTAAATCCTCTCGTTCTCTTTCATGCCCAATGCGCGCAGATACTCCAGGATACCCGGTTCTTCGTTCAGCCATTTCAGCTGATTGATCCAGCAGCTTCCCAGATCCAGCGCATTCGCCGCGATCATCATATTCTCGATCGCACATGCACAGTCCGCGATATTATTGCTGTAATCCTTGCGGTTGGCAACAGCGATCAGGACCGGAGCATTATAAAGAAATTCATATCCGCCTTTTTTTGACGCGAGGATGGCTGTTTTCAGGCTCGCGTAAGTGTCCTCGGTGATCTCCGCTCCGGCAAAAGCCTCTTGTGCCATTGCAGTCAGCTTCCGTTGGACTTCCGGGTTTCGAATGACCAGGAAATGATTTGTCTGGTTGTTCCCCCCGCTTGGAGCCTGCCGGGCAGTTTCCAGAATCTGCCTGATCTTTTCCTCTTCCACCGCGTCGCGTTTGAAATTTCTGGTACTTCTTCTCGTAAGAATTGCTTTGAGTGCATCCATATTGCAGTGACCTCCTGCTTTGATATCAATATGGCTTTTTTTTTCAACTCCTGAACTCGTAGATCAGCTTATCGTATACTCTGCCATTGACCTTGATGCCGTCCTTCTCTTTGCTCACCAGCTTCATCCCTGCCTTTTCCAGTACCCTTTGCGATCCGATGTTTTCCGCTGCGCACCATGCCGTCACGCAGGGAATGTGTTCATTTTCCGTCAGGTACTCCAGTACTTTTTTCAATGTCTCCGTTGCAAGTCCACGCCCCTGCCAGTCTCTCACAATACTGAAACCGACCTCAATGTGATCGTCCTTGTAATCATAAGCTCCGATTGTTCCGACGATAACGCTGTCAATATCCATTACCCATGAATAGGCATGATCCCCGTCATAGCTGTCGATAAAACTGCGCACGGTGTCCTTTGCCATCTCCGGAGTAGCGTATGGATTCCATCCGGAGTACTGATACATCGCCGGATCTGTCCCAAGACGACGATACAGGTCATCCGCGTCCTCTGATTGGTATCGGCGCAGGGTCACCGGCTCCGTCCATAATTCAACCGTACCATGCACTTCGATCTCCTCTATGGAGACGATCTGAGAATTATAAATCAGGCAGTCTTCAATGAAAATGCCGTCTTCCTCACCGCCATATTCGCACTCCAAAAAGTTGTAATTTCCATACTCCGCCAGGCCCGTGAAGGTTTCTCCCCATTTGTCTTTTATACGAACATTTTTACCGTCGTATTTTGATAGATTCATTGTTCACTCCATTAAACAAGCCATGAGGAGCTCTTCGGTAAAACAGTCTTTCGATCCAGGGTATCCTGATGCCCGTCAAAAAACAACAGGGTATCCAGATCAAGTTCCCGCATATTCAGCCTCCTTCGCCCGCTTCCGTCTCAATAACAACGTGAATCGCATCGCCGTCACATTTGTTCAGCTGTTTTCTGATCGCCTTCAGTACGCCGATGATATAGCATATCGACCCATCTTCATTCTTCAGTCCCATATTGACGATGCTGCCATTGTCGGGAATGCCGTCGAACAGCGCATGTACCTTCATGCGGCCCTTCCCAAACTACTGACGGATATCCCACGGAAAAACCACATAGGCCCCGCCGCTGTCCTGCATCTCGTGAAGGACCGTATCATATTCGTATCGTATCATAATTATCCTTCAAATAACTCCCCGAAGGGCTAGGGGACGTCCATGAGAGTAATGCGTGGGACTGTGTTGGATGGTCTTTTTTTCTTGATATTACACGATTTTACAGGCTTGATGGGTAAGCAGCTGGGGCTTCTGTAATCATACCAAGGCACCGGCAAGGGCCGTTTTTGCTGCATGCTTGTTACATAATGGGATGGGCATTTTTGTCGCCGAATATGCCACTCAAATGGCACTATTTCTCATCGTTTTCACTACTTATCAAGTATTGATATGTGCCATCGTAGTACTCTGGCAGACAGATGTTGTTCTCCCAGAAATCCAGATCGTTGAACACAATGTGCAGAGCGCTGACGCCCATGTCATCCTCGCTTTTGCCAATGATACGGAAAGACTATTAATTCGCATGAATAGTCCCTTGCGCTAAAACAGCTTATTTTAGCATCATCTTCAGCATTCGTTCCTGGTGATCCTTTATATCCTCAAATACCCATTCCTGTCCCGGTTCCCGGCTTTCCTGGTTATCTTTGCATCGCTGCATCATAATCATAAATTTGATAGAAGCAACACCGACTTGCTTTATTTTTCCGGAAGGATCGAGATAATGATCCAGTTTTGTTTTCGGACTCCAGTTGGACCCGGAACTGTTGGCCTCACTACCGATCATGGCAAAATTCCCCAGACAATTGATCTGGTTTTCGTCCGGTGCGCCATCCAGTCCATTCGCATTTGCCTGTGGATAGTAATGTTCAAGACTTCTGCGGGTCCGAGAGAAATAAAATTGATCAAAAACTTTGAGGTCAAAATCGCTGCATCCAAGCTCATCAAAATACTCTTTGCGCTGTTTGCTTCCTTTTTTTGCCCCCCCGCCCCGAAGTTTCCATGCGTAACGCCGCCAAATCTTGTAGTCAAGATAGTTAAACACAAACAGAGGAATGCCACGCGACTTCTCCGTCCCGTCCCCGTATATGGTGATGAATTCCTTCTCCCCAGTTTCAGCCAGATCCTCTTTATTCACCTTGCTTCCTTGAAGAATAACGTCGTCAAAACTGCCCGGGAGCGGTGTGTTGATCTCATTGAGCCTATTAGAAACAAGATATACATTTCGGAAGTATTTGTCGGCAAGTCCTTGTACAAACCAGCAATACCATTTTAAGTACCGAATCCTTTCTGCATAAGAAGGCAGGTCAAACAAATACAACAGGCAATAGAACAAGTAGTTTTTTCGTTGTCTGGCTGTAAAGGAAACTTCAAACATGGACAGCAGATGCTGCAGCTCGATTTGCGTCCCCTCATCCGGAACAAGATTCTTCAAATAGCCTTTTTTGCGTTTGTCCCTTTGCCATCGCTGGAGTTTCCATGGATTATTCTCAAGGCAGTCCTCTTCTTTTGAATGATGAATCATATAATTATCGAGAAGAAATTTTGCTTTCAGAAGATTGTAACCGAATCTCTTGACAAACGCCTCATCCAGAGACAATTTCCCAAATTCATCAAGCAGCTCCTTGTCATCTAGATTGAAGCTTGTAGGTACAAAACCCTCTTCTTCACGAATACGAGTCAGCTTCAGGACAATTAAAAGGAAATTGGAAAAATCGATGATTGGCTGAAAGGCATCCAACTGTTCATCATCATAAACGGGCTTTCCCTCCTGCCACCCTGTATCTGACGCAAGAAGACTCTCGATACTGATACTGGCCTGTTGTTTCACGTCATCCGCAGGCAATTCTTCAAAGCTCTTCGATATAAACTGATCCAAGCTCTCTCCAAAAACTCGTGCTTCGGGATACTTTTGTTGGATATAAAGGCTCATATCGCTGCAGCATTCCCAAACACGGTTAAACCGACTGCGGTCAGCCGGATTATGCAATACGGCAAGCAACTTCGCTTTTACGATCTCGTGCTTTTCCAGTTGTTCCCCCCGCGAGTTCATGATTTCAAAATAACGATTAAGGTCGATATCCCGAGGAACCTGATAATGAATTATATGAACCTTGTTTTGGAAATACTTTTTAAAACCATCGAGTTCCTGTTCAGACAGTTTTTCACTGATCGCCGTTTTAACAAAGCCAAATCCGGCCACTATGCCCCTATCCGCTTCATCAATATCCGTCTTTTCCTTTGACAGCGCATTAAGAGTATTGGTGGCCTTTCTCCTGGCCCGATATGTAAGCCTATTCTGCATAGGAACATTAAGTGCGTCCTGGATTAGCGTCAGCGTCGTCAGCCGCTGTTGGCCATCTATGATTTCAAAAACATTTTCACCCTTATGAAAAGACACCAAAGTGCCAATATAATAGACGGATTCGCTGTCTTTTCTCCATGCATCACAGATGTCCTGAATAAGCGCGGTGATCTCATCTTTTTCCCAGGCAAAGTTACGCTGATAAATCGGAACTTCGTATGTTGCCTGAATGTTTCCGTTAAACAGATCCTGAATTGACACTTCTTTGAGCGGCAAGTTTTTCACCTTCATTTTATGCCCTCCTGAAACCATTCACATCGAAGTAATGCAGATAGTTTTGGTAGATGCCAGTTTCTTCATCAACTTCATCAATCGTTTCCTGCTTGGCATTGGCCGCAATCCTATCCGCCGAAAGCGGCAAGATCCTATCTGCAAGCGTGCTGAGAAGAGTCATCGGAGAATCTGCCTCGGTGATCGTCCTGTAAAGATTAAACGAATTGACTATACCCTCTTTGGTTGCCATCCCCATTATATAATTCTGAGCAGTAAGCCAGCCTACGTTCGTGTACTGTGCTCGCAAAGAATACGCCCAAACGAAAGCATATACAACATACTGGTTGAGCAGATCCAAATCCTCTTTTACCGGTTTTTCCGGGCAAAACCGATCAGCGTACAGTAAAATTGCGGTGTCAAACAACAATCTCGTTATGCGGTTTCCGACACCGTTGCGGTATGCCCGAAGATCCAGGGTTTTAACTATTTCATTGTCATTGATAAGATAACCTTCGTATTTGTCATTATTCTGTATATCCGTAAGAATATCGAAATAGTGTTTTGCATAATCAAAAAACGGTTTTCCTGCCACAATAGGGGTATCCAACTGAAATGGGCTCAGCTTATGCAAGCCTGTCACAAACGGTATAGAGGAATGATTGAGCCTGTCCGCATACGAAAACGCACCTTTGTAATACTGGGCGTATGGGTAATTATCTGAACCTGTGATACCTTTAAATAAATCAATATTGTGTTCATCCAATTCTATTGCCTTATTTCCCCGAATCCACTCTTTGAGCCGATAAAGATAGTCTGTGAACAGTGCAGAGAGAGCTTTCTGATCCATGTCCTCCCAAGTCTTAACTACCTTTTCTGTTTGCTCAACATCCAGGTCTGTCATTTCCCGGAGATGATACGCCTTAAGGAGATCATGCGGATATAGTTTCTTCCCTCTGACATTCTGAGAATCAAAGAATTGGAACGCCTCTGAAAGGTCATCAGTTATTACAACGATCAGCTCACAGTTATGCTCAATGAATGCAAGCAAGTCATCTTTTGCCATCTGGGTCAGATTATTAATCCGGCGGACAACCGCTCGGTAGTTATTTGAAACATTATGAAGATTGTAAGGGTTCATTGTCAGTTGCTGACTCAGAAACGCGATTGGCCCTGCGCCCAACGCTTTGAGCAGCAAAGAAAAAGTGATCGTTCTCTGTTGCCCGTCAACAATATTGTAGCATCCCCGTTCCTTGTCTTCATGCAAGATCAGCGTGCCTACCCGGTAGGCTTCCTTGTTTTCGCTCTTTGCATACAGAATATCGTCGAGCAACTGGTTTGCGTTCTTTGCCGTCCATTTATACGGTCTCTGATACTCAGGAATCTGCAATTTTATGTCGGAGATATCCTGGCCATTCCCTGTTTGAGTAATATGATTGTTAAGAAGAAGATCCCCTATTTTCACAATTCCCAAAATAAGGCCATTAGCCATCTTAATCACCTCTTGTTCATGTATGGGTCAAGTGAGACCTCAGTGGGTTTCCCGTCATAACCTGTTTCTTTACGTACACTTTACGCCGCCAACGCGTTCGCATTGACCTGTTCAATCACTCTCCGGATGCCCATCCAAACAGTCAGATCCGTGAACACTTCCACGATGCTGCCCTGGTCCGTAAATGGGGGTTCCTGCAGCACTGACAGATCCTTCATCATACCGTTATGGACAATGTACTCCACGATCTGATTGACGAAATAGATCTGCCGGCTGTCCAGGTTCGCATCGTTCAGGAATTCAGCGAATGCTGCCTTGGCTGCATTCATATCGAGACCGACGATCTCCCGGACAAACTCGCCCAGGGGCTTAGCACCATATTCGGCTTCATATTCCTGCTTGGTACCGACTTCACTCCATAGGATCTCCTCCAATACCTTCACATCCGCGCCGGTCAGCGGTACGTTACTCTTGAGCTTGGCAATTACAGCGTTATCCAGATGCTGCCGGACATAATACTCAGCCTTGGCCTTGTAATTCTTCAGGTCGTCGCTGTCTAGATCAGACTCCTTCCAGTCAATCGAAAGGATTTCATCATCGAAATCCGTATCGTAAATGATCTTGCCGGTCGGAATATACTTCATCAAATCCCGCAGGCTCTCGCGGATATGCTCAAATTCATCGATACCGGCATTGTCCAGGTAATCCGTGTGCAGGATCTTGTCAATCAGTTCCGCCTGCATCATGATCTCCGGGATGTTGGCCACACTGGCCACGGCGGAGACCTTTTTAATCAGGTCGTGCCTGGCCCGGCTGTACTTCTTTCCGGCAAGATAGGCGAGCTCGATCCCGTACATCAGCGCATCAAACCGTAAAGCTTTCGCGTCATCGTTTTCCGGCTCGATCAACGGAGCCAGCTCCTCTCGGACCATGAGCGTATCCTCATAGGTCAGAGCCTGATAATTATTCGAAACGGCATACTGATCCACATACCGCAGATGCTGCCGCACCGCAAAACTCTCCCGGTTCAGCTCCTGTACTTTTCCGGTCATATGCTCCACCAAGGCTTTTCGGTAGGCGATCAGCCTTTCCGTCTGATACTGCAGATCCTGGAGCTTATATGTGATCTCGAACTGCAGGCCGAATATGGCACCTTGGAGGGCGATCATGTTGGCTGTGGGCTTGCCCTTGTTCATGCGGAAGAACTCGAAATTTCCGCAGAAGTCAAAGATATAGAATCTGTTCTTATCCACACCGTCGATGAGTCCCGGGCAGAGACGTGTTCCACGTCCGATCATCTGCCAGAATTTAGCCTTGGACATGACTTTCTTGAAGAAGACCAGATTCAGTACTTCCGGGACGTCGATGCCAGTATCCAGCATGTCCACGGAAATAGCGATCTGCGGCATTTTCTTCGGATCGGAAAACTCGTCAATGGCGCTCTGAGCATAGGTCATATAGTTGTCGATGACCTTGGCGTAACCGTTCAGATGCGGGTATTCCTTGCCAAACACCTCGAGAATCTTTTCCGCGTGAGTGTGGTTCTTGGCGAAGATGATGGTCTTCCCGATCTTATTACCGTAATCGATCTTCAGGCCGTGGGTCATCAGGATGTGCAGAACCTCGCGGATCGTATCCTCATTGAAGATCCATTCGTTCAGCGCAGAGGAGGCAATGCTTTCCGGCAGTTCGCCGTTCTCGTCCTCAAAAGTATCCTCGTAGATTTCCTTGTCCTCATCGGACAGATCATCGTAGACGATGCCCTGTTGAATGAATTTCAGCGTCGTTTCCACCGACATGAAATCCACCAGATATCCATCCTGCACGGCCTGGGCGAGCTCATATCCATAAGTAGGTACACCGCTTTCCAATTCAAAAATGGCATAGGTATTCTTATCGATCTCATCCTTCGGCGTAGCGGTCAGACCGACCAGGGGAGCATCGAAATAGTTGAAGATATCCTTATATTTGTTGTAGATCGATCGGTGCGCCTCATCGCAGACTACCAGATCAAAATGGCCGCAGGAGAACAGCTTGCCCTCCTCATCCCGCACAGAGTCGATGCAGTTCATCATCGTCTGATAGGTGGAGAACACGCCGTGGGCCATATAGTTGTCCTTCTCCTCACAAAGATTCGTAACCGAAAGGTCGGGCAGGAGATTTACAAAGTTCCGCTTCGCCTGTGTAACTAGGGAATTCCGGTCAGCCAGGAACAATATGTTCTTGATCCATCCCTGCTCCAACAGCACCTTTACCAGTGCGATGACCGTACGTGTCTTGCCTGAGCCGGTGGCCATCACCAGCAGCGCCTTGCGGCGGTTTTTCTGCCCGAAGGCATCACACACGGCTTTGATCGCGGCTTCCTGATAGTAGCGTCCGGCAATCTGCTTGTCCACGACGATGTATTTCAAGCCGGAGCGCATGCTCTGCAGATTGAACAGCTTCTCCAGATCCCGTTTGGAATAGAAGGCAGCGACCCTTCGCTCCGGATACTGATTGTCTACGATGCGGGTGTCAAAACCGTTCGTCAGGAACACCACCGGACGGCGGTCCTGTTTCTTTTCAATGAGATCCGCATACAGCTTGGCCTGCTGGCGTCCTTTGGCTGCATCCACGCAGGTGCGTTTGGCCTCGATCACTGCCAGGATCCGCCCGTCGTCGCCCATCAGCACATAGTCCGCATAGCCGACTTCGGACTTGTTGGGCATACCGGGAATCTCGTATTCGTTGATCCAGTTCTTCCCCTCGATCCAGCCGGCATCCTCCAGCATGGCATCGATATAGAGCTTGCGGGTCTTATATTCGGAAATATCCAGCGGTTTCGGCACATATGTCTGCTGCTGCTCAGCACGGCGTGCTGTCAGTTCCTCCCGCAGGGCCGTGTTTTCCGCCATCAGTTCCTTCAGCTTTAACTCTGCCCCGATATCGATGACCGGTACGGCTGCAGGGGACTCCTGCTCCAACAGGGAGGGGTCGTATGTACCTTCCTGATAATCATGGCCATAGCAGTAAGCGACAAAATCCAGGAAGATATAGAGATTCTCCAGACACAGTGCGGCCTGTTCCTTCGAAATCTTTTTTCCCGTATGTGCCGCTGCGTTCCCAGTCTTCCGGATATAGTCCATGCGGCGGAGTAGATTATCATCCACGATACCCCGGAATTCGTCCGTATTCATCAGGCTGATGAGATTATCCTGATAGGGCATCACCAGAGCCGCATCTACTGAATACATCCACTTGACCGCGCTCTCCATCGCCCGGCGACAATTCAGCACACAGGCCGCCGGATCGATCTGATAGATGCGCTCCGCTGCCACAGCAGGTTCTACGAAGGAAGTAAAGTCCTGTTCTTTTGTGAAGAGGTCAAAGTTGGTCATGGGGTGTCACCTTGAATCTTGTTTGTATTAGTTACAACAGGAAAGTGGTTCATACATTCGATAACTGTATTTGCAGTTTCCCATCCAATCCTCGCAAAGAAAGCATCACTGGATGCAAAGTCAGATAGGCGTTTTGCAAAACTATCAATCCAGAGAGAATATTTCTTTCTGTTTTTTGAAAAAAACGCTCGTTTCTTGAATTTTGCATACAATATAATAGAAAAGCCAAAAAAGCGATATCTTCCGCGACCATTGCCAAGACCCAAATATCTGGTTTCGAACCCCACTGGTATGTAAGCACCGTATCCCTTGTAAATGGAAGATAGTTCAACTGAAAACAACGGATGGTCTATCACAATGGAATCATTTCTTTTTATAAGGGTCCCATCTTTAGGTAATGCAATCTCAAATCGTGAAAATGGTTTCTTGCAGGAGATAGCAGCCAGTTTCTCCGCTTTTTCTTGAGATGACATTTCACTGAATAGTACATCCCGAAAAGCTTCCTCGTCTCCGGATGGTTCAGAAAACCATTTCAAAAATCTATTGCATTTCAGCATTTCAGGGACATCGTCTCTATTTAGTTTTTTGATTTCTTCTCCAACAAAGCCTGAAAAGTAATCCATGAGATGGGTAGAAAGAACGCCCAAAATGCAGTATTCTATAAGTTCTGAAACTACAGTATCGCTCTCGGTAATTTTGAGTTGTATTCGATAACCTTCATCTCTGCGATATTCTATTTCTCCGATTTCGTTCTTTTTCCAGATATCGTCTATCTCTTTGTTATTCGAATACGCAGATAACATATTTAACCACATTCGCTCTTCTATTTCGTATCCAGGTACGCGAATAATATCCCGTTTTTCTCTGTCATAGGCGAAAAATCCTTTTATTTCTTTATTTGTTTCTAGCGCTTTTATTTTCCTTATAATATAGAGAATTGTTGTAACAACACAGATAGAGAGTCCAGAAAAAACAAAAACGTAACTGTTCAGGTTTAAGCAGAAAAGATGCTTTCCGGCACGCCTGATACCGCGCAGAGAATAGCATTAAAAGCATTCTTCCCATGCTTTTGTGCCGTCCCAACATAGGACATTATTGTCACATAATCACACACACCAGCTTCGGTTCGGAAGCATCCGCTGACCTTTGTCTTCGTGCGTACGTGACGAAAGCTTCTCTCCGCCTGATTATTGTCAAATGGTACATTGAAGTTTTTCGTAAACAGACAGACTGAGGCCTTGTATTTTTCAAGGCGTTCAATGAGTGCCAGGATCTTCCCTTTTTTCTTCCTTCCCCTCTTCTTTTCGGGAGGCGGGTCAGGATATGGGTTTTCCTCGTGGGCAAGTTTCATCAGTTCATCGTACTTTGCATCAAACTTACGATGGTAGTACCTGCTTATTGCATCCCTGCCCTTTTCACGCATCCGCTTCACGGTTTTGAGCATTTCCAGGAGGAGATCCTGAAACTTGCCGGCCCAGGTCTGCGAGGGATTGTTTTCTTTGATCCCGTTCAGTTCGCGGAGCAGATGCGCATTGCAGACGGCATGGATTACCCCTTCGAACTTCCAGTAGGGTTTCCAGCAGTCATGGACTGCGATGCCCGCGAAAACATTCAGTACGCCTGCTTCCGTCATGCCTTTCCAGCCGCGGTTCTGATTGTAACTGAGATAAGTGTATTTTTCGGTACATGCGGTATGGATCCACTTATTATGGCCATTTACGCGGACACCGGCCTCATCAAAGTTTACTACCAGGGAACCGATCACAAGCGCACGAATGGAATTGACTGTATCCTTCAGGCCTTCCGCGCATTTGTGTACCATGACGGGGATGATCCCTGTTGAAACGGGCAGATCAAAGGCATCGCTTAATACAGCGTTGATCCGGCTGATGCTCATGGCGCCTACTGTATTAAGCGTTACTGCAAAGGCTGTCAGCATGTTCCCGTACTGAACAGGGGCTTTTGCCCCCTGCGGGAACCTGCCCTCAAGTTCTGTATGATCCAGGAGACAGGACCTCATACGTATCGTCTGGTGACAGACAAGTGTTTTCCTGAACTCTATATCCACTACATAATGTCTGTCTGTAATATCAGCTTCTGCCCTGCATTTTTCACGATGCGGGCAAAGCTCACAGCCGGATGCGACATGATCAACAACTTTATCAGGTTTGGATGTATCTATCTTCAGGCTTGCTCCGGGGTGATCCTTCTGACCACCCTGCGGCTTCCCGGAAGATGTCCTGAGGCTCCGCTGCCTGGGAGGTTTGTCCATGCCGTCGCTTGACGGCGGCCTGGAACTGTTGCGGGAATTTTTGTTGATCTTCTCTTTGAGTTCCCTGATCGTCTGGTTGAGTTCAAGAATCGTCCCATTAAGTGATTCAATCGAAGCATGGAGCTGAAGATTGACTGCTGTGAGCGTATCAATCATGGCCTGGAGACGTTTTACTTCATCTTCAAGCTGTGCAATACGCATATCCTTGTCAACAGGTTTCCTCTTCATGGCCGTGCCCCGCTTTCACTATATTTCCTACGATTATTGTAATCCAGGATGATATAAAAAGCGAATCTGGCCGCGAGCCGGTTTCGTCATAATGACGAATCGGGAAGGAACAAATATAACTGGATATCAACTAAAAACTTTAGCGTTTTTTGAGTAGTCCACAAAAAATGTGGATAAGTTATCCCCGTTTATTACCCAACTTTTTTAAAGGGAGAATCACAGGGACTAACTATTTTTACCAGAAAAAAACAGAAGAAAAAATTCTCTGTTTTGCACAACAAAAAGTTTTGGAGCTCAATATCGTTCTAAACCTGAACAGTTACACAAAAACTAAAGAATAGTTTTTTTCAAGCCATAATGCCATACCAGAAACAAGCAAATTCACGCCAATTGCCGCAAGAATTGATGTGATTAAGACATCTTCCCATGTCTTTATTTCGCTTTCATAATGTTCTACTGGTTCAAATCTTTTCATTTTTACCCTTCCGTAGATTTCTGATATCTCCTTCACCCAAAGTATTCCTGCATCAAACTTTCAAACAGAACCTGCGCCTCATCCAGGGCTTTCTGTACGGTAACTTTGGATTTGTCGACCTGAGTGCAGAACTCTGCAAACTGGTACTGCTTATCAAGAGACGGTAAGGGTATCTTAAACTGTTTAACATCCTTCACATTTACGTGTGCTACGGTAGACGCATTATTTCTACCTAAAGCCTGCCGATAAACGTCATCAGATATAACTGCATGAAGCAAATACTCAGAAGTGCATTTTGCATAATCAGGTCTCAATAACATTACCCTTTGACCGAGACAGAACTTATAACCTTCAGGTAATACTGCTGCATTCCCAAATGAGCCTTCTCTTCCATATACAATATCTCCAGCTTCTGGCCGAAGTCTTGATACTCGTTCTTCGTACTCTTCATCCGAAACATATCTCATGCTATTCCAGGCTATATATCCTTTCTTTATCTCAGAAGTTCTTATTGCCGGATTCTTTAATTCTCCCTCATATCTGGGAGTTGTATGAGGACAATCAACTATTTCAGAACATATTTCTTTGACTGTTTTTATTGGTGACTGACCATCTTCAAACAACTCGACAAATCGGGCTTTGATCAATTCATCCAGTCGCTGAATCTCGGCTTCTCGTTTGGACTTAATACTTACTACTCGTTTGAGTTTCTCGACTATTTTAATTTGTTCATCCATATCTCTTTTAGGGATGAGCATTTTCCGCATCGTTGCCTGAGTAAGTTTCTGCCGTGTTGCTCCGTTGACAAGACCTTCTGTATCATAAAACATTAAGGAATAGCAAAGATAATCAACATCCAGTCCTTCTTTAGGTTTCAGAACATGGGCATGGTTATTTACCCAGCATTTCCCCGACACTCTGTATGCAATCGGTCGTTCTTTTGAACCAAAGTTTCCACCGTCTTCTGCCAGCAGAACAAGCTCATCATCAAAGATGAAATCAGACACATAATCTTGGATGCCATTTGCTCCATAATAAGGATAAGGGCCTTTTTTTCTATCTTTTGCTGTAATTGGCACCCTCATAGAGTCAAGGATTTCACAGCAATCCTCCAAGAACATTTTGCACATCTTCTTCCCCACAAATAACAATTTATAGCCCCAGGAGTTCCCGGAGCACATTCATTTCAGCACTGATTTCTATTTCCAACTTGTCCAGCTTTGCCATGATTTCACTGGTGGGCGGATACTCCACTGCCACATACTCTGTCTGCTTGTATTTGTTAATGGAGAGATCGTAGTCGTTGCTGATAATCTCATCCTTAGGCACGAAAAAGCTCTGTTCCGTGCACTTCCGCTCCCGTTCGGCATCCAGCGCATGGAACCTGGCAATGATGTCTGGAATATCGTTCTCTTTCGTCTCGCTGCGTTTGTCGTCCAGGCTATAGCCGTCGGCTTTCATGTCGTAAAACCAGACTTCGTCTGTGCCGCCGTGACCGGTCCTGGTGAAGATCAGTATGGCGGTGGATACGCCGGCGTATGGCTTGAACACGCCGGAAGGCATGGAGATCACCGCCTCCAGCCGATTTCCCTCGATCAATTCCTTTCGGATGGCCTTGTGTGCCTTGGAGGAGCCGAAAAGCACGCCGTCCGGGACGATGCAGGCACAGCGTCCTCCGGCTTTGAGCATCCGAAGGAACAGCGCCAGAAACAGCAGCTCGGTCTTCTTTGTTTTGCAGACCTTCAGCAGGTCTGCGGAAACAATATCTGCGTCAAGGCTGCCCTTGAAAGGGGGATTGGCCAGGATCAGGGTATATTTTTCTTTGTCTGGGTTCTGGTCGGAGAGGCTGTCCCGGTATTCAATGAAGGGATTGTCTACACCGTGGGTCATCATGTTCATCGCCCCGATCCGCAGCATGGTGCGGTCCATATCGTAGCCGTGGAACATGTGATTCATATAATGATCCTTATTATGACGGTTGAAGAAGACCTCCTGTTTGCGGTTCTCCTTCAGGTAGTCGCTGACCCCCACCAGGAAACCGGAAGTGCCGCACGCCGGGTCACATACAATCTCGTCCGCCTTTGGCTCCATCAGATCCACCATCATGCGGATGATATGGCGGGGCGTGCGGAACTGGCCGTTGACGCCCGCTGTGGCGATCTTGGAGAGCAAATACTCATACACGTCGCCCCGGGTGTCGGCGGCTTTGAGCTGGGCCATCTGCTCATAAATGCCATCCATAGCTGTGACGATTTTGTCCAGCATCAGGGGTGTGGGAATCTTGAAGATGGCGTCACCCATGTATTTGGAATAAGCACTCTCCTTGTCGCCATGCAGCTCCTTGATGAACGGAAAGACCCATTCCTGCACGGTACTGTACATCTTTCCGGCGGGAAAATCGTGAAAAACGCTCCACTTGAGCTGGCTGCCGTCAACGATACGGTCACCAATCTGTACTTCTTTGGCGAATACGCTCTCATAGGGCAGACCGAGCATAGCCGCCTCTTTAGCCCGGGTATTGTCCGTGTCATCCAGGTCGTGGATGAACATCAGATATGTCATCTGCTCGATGACGTCCAGCGGATTCGTCAGACCGCCGGTCCAGAAGATTTCCCAAAGGCTGTCGATTTTGCTTTTCAGTTCACCTGTCACCATAATTTCTTCATCCTTATACTTTCTTCTTGCTCTTTTTTATTGTTTTTATAACGATTTTTATGTATAATAATAATGAACCACTGAAAGGGCAGATGCCTCGTAGGTGGTGTTTTATTATCTTGGATAAATAACCAAGCCATATTTAGCTGAACTGGCCTTTTCGTTCAGAATTCCACCAGATTTAAAAGTAGCCAAAACCCGGGAGATGAATTCTTTGTCGATTACTTGCGCAATTCTTTTAGGCAGTTCTGCATCTTTCATCACGTACTTATAATACAAACTTACAAAGCAGGAAATGTAATCGCAAATCTGTATAAAGTAGCTTTCCTCCGAATTTTTCTCCAAAATATCTTCAACCAAGCCTTTTATCGGAATATTCGTCATACCTCCAAAATGGGATGATACCGGATTATATGCCCTAAGTTTTCGTGCTGTTTTTCTCATAGGTGCTATCCGACCTTCATCGGTAATTATTATATATTTCCATTTTCCATCACTATCGTTTTCTATTCGTTGTATATTGTAGGTCAATGCATTTTCAAGAACAGCGTATTCACTGGTCTTTATATTATTTTTGTCAATAATAACATTTATTACTTTGATATCTAATCTTGAAATAACAACTGCAAATTTCGTCAGGATCTCTCTCCTTTGTTCAAGGGTCCAGCCATATGGCCTGTAAAGCCCTTTATCCCTCAAAAAATGCATTGTATGCATCTCTTCGGACACATGCATCCCAAATTCACTCTTTAGTTTGGTGCGAAATAACTTAAAGTCATCATAATTCTTTTGCCAATTCTGAGTGCTCATATAAATACTTGAGAGTACGAAAATATCACTGGATGCTGTTGTAACACCGTCATCACCTGTTTCGTCAAAATATGAAATATATGTTTCCATTACTTCTCCTCTATATTCCACAAATAGGAGGTATAACGACCTCCGCCGATTTTAATTATTTCCCCGCTGTACATTAAATCTTTCAATGCCCTCTCCACGGTCTTCTGGCTGATATACGGGCACTGTTTCATAATCTGTGTCTTTGTAATCCTGCCTGTTGTACTGCGGATGATCTCCCTCACCCGTTCGGGCTTCGAGAGACCTCTTATGATCAAAACATCCACCTTAGAAGTAAACTCCCGATAGGCGGCAACTATAATTCCGAGCATATATCTGATGAAGGGAAGGTAATCGTTTTCTCCTTCAGCCCATCCCGCTGAGCTGTCCTGCAAGGCCTTGTAATATGCTTCATTGCTTTCTGCAATCAATTTTTCAATACTGATATATCTACCAGCAAAATATCCTGATTTAAACAGCAACAGAAGCGTCAGCAAACGGCTCATACGTCCATTTCCGTCGTTGAAGGGATGGATGCAAAGAAAATCCAGAATGAACATCGGCATAAGCAGAAGGGGATCCATTTCCGGGTCCGTCAATGCCTCCCGGAATGCATTGCACAGGGAATCCATAGCCTCCGATGTCTCCCTTGCCGAAACCGGGTGGAACCGGACTCTTTTTGTCCCATCCAGCAGCTCTTCGGCGATGATATTATCGGAGTTCTTGAAGCTGCCCCCGATGGCTGAATTGCTGAATTTATAGAGATCCCGGTGCAGCTGCAGGATCATGCCCGGCCTGACGGGAATAAAGTCATAGTTTTCATGGATCGTGTTCAGCACATCACGGTAACCAGCGATCTCGCGTTCGCTTCGGTTTTTCGGGGTCGTCTTGTTCAACACAATCTTTTTCAGCCGGTCGTCGGTAGTGATAATGCCCTCGATGCGGTTAGATGCCTCCGTACTCTGGATCTTCGCGATTTCCTGTAGCTCGGACAGGGCATCTTTCTGTGCTTCTATAAAAAGATTCTGCTGACCTTTCTGCTCATGGATCTGAACCAGATATGATACGATCTCAGGTGACAGCAGTTTCTGATATTCGGTTTTGTAATTCAGTGTTCTCATTCATTTTCTTCTTTTCGGAGTTTAATAAAGTCATTTTGTCGCAGTATGACACAGTAGCATTTTCTCATAAACTCTGCTATATATCAAGTCAATAAAGTCATCTGCATCAGAAATGACTTTATTAATCAATATAATGGATTTATATAAATTACGTTAGTATTGTATAGATCTTCCCAATTAGATAACAGTGAGAGTTAGAAATCCGAGTCTCATAAAACTCTGTCTCGAGCTGACGGGAAAGGGGACTGGGGTGGACACAAACTATATTTATTGTGATAGAATAATGATACCGCAAACATATAATCTATCTATGGAATGATTAGTACCTGACGATAATAAGGAGGAGAAATGGCTTCAATAAAATGCCCCAGAATCACATGTAGGAGTAAGAATTGTGTTCCAGTAGCTCAGGATAAGCGTTACAAAGCCGGTAAAGGTCTGCTGGGAGCCGCCGTGGGTGGAGTGCTGCTCGGACCTGTCGGAGCAGTTGTTGGCGCTGGAACAGGGCTGAATGGGAAACAAAAAGTGAAATTTGTCTGTCAGAAGTGCGGGAAAATATTTGAAGTAAAACTGTAAACAGGAAATACACGATAATGAATTCTTGTTTTTCAAAGCATCATCTTAACGGATGGTGCTTTTTCATGCCCAAAAGGAGGTGATGTAACGCAAGCGTCAAATAAATAGTGTCACAGATATCTATTTAACACTTGGTGTACACCTATCTGGATGTGCAGGCGTTGCCGGAAGCGATCAACAATAGCTGCGCAGAAAATCGGGGTCACGATCATGGTTTTGTTGTATAGGCAGCCCGGGAAATGTAAACATAGAAATGTAAGCATAAAAAACAGGAGACCCTCTCTTTAAAGAAGATCTCCTGTCCGATGTGCGTTTTTTGGGGTTGTAAGAACTCTGGTGTGCTGCATGCGCGCTGCATATACACTGCAAATGTACGAAAGCGCACTGCTCTGCAGAGCATCTCACAACTGCATATAGCGGATAACCCGCGTTTCAGGACGCGATATATCGTATATAGACGTCCCTGGAAGCGCCGGTGATTAACGCTTGCTGAACTGCGGAGCACGCCTTGCGCCTTTGAGGCCGTATTTCTTTCTCTCTTTCATACGAGGGTCACGTGTCAGGTAACCGGCCTTCTTGAGGATCGGGCGCAGATCCGGATCCGCCTCGATCAGGGCGCGGGAAATGCCGTGGCGGATCGCGCCGGCCTGGCCGGTGGTGCCGCCGCCCTTGACAGTGATCTTGTAATCGTACTGGCCGGTGGTGCCGGTCAGGGCGATGGGCTGGTTCACGATGACCTTGAGAGTCTCAAGTCCGAAATAATCATCAATGGTTCTGCCGTTGATGGTCATATTGCCGGTTCCGGGGGTAATAAAAACGCGGGCAACAGAGGATTTCCTTCTGCCGGTTCCGTAGTATGTCGCTTCTTTCGCCATTGTTAAATCTCCTTTCGAATCCGCCTCAGGATCGGTGCGGATCCCCTTTTATAAACATCTGCCGCATCGGTTTCGATGCCGGGCTGTGAAGTCTGTCACGTTTGTCACATTTGTCAGATCCGCCGGATCTGTCAGATCTTCATCTCCTCGGGCTTCTGCCCCCAGTGCTTGTGTCCGGGACCTTCGTAAACATAGAGCTTGCGGTACATGTCATCGCCAAGCCTTCCCTTGGGAAGCATGCCTCTGACAGCGTGCTCGACAACGCGGACGGGCTTTGTGCGGAGCATCTCGCGAAGGGTCGTGTACTTCGCGCTGCCGACGTACTCGGAGTGGCGGAAATAGATCTTCTGGTCAAGCTTCTTGCCGGTGACCTTGATCTTCTCCGCGTTTACGATGATGACGTAATCGCCTGTATCCATAAAAGGGGTGAAGTAGGGCTTGTTCTTGCCGCGGAGCACATTGGCGACTGCGCTGGCAAGACGTCCGAGCGTCATGTCGGTCGCGTCCACTACATACCATTTCTTCTCAATATCTGCTGCGCCTGGCACATAGGTTTTCATATTATATGTATCCTCCTCATCACAGATGTGCTTTTTGCCGTGCATCTGTTCTATACTATCCCGGCCTGAACTCCGGCCGTAAAAAGCTTTTACACGTCAGTCCGTGTAAAAATACCGGACATCCTGCGCGCCGGACGGCATGCGGGCTGTCCCGTAACTTCGTATCTGTCGTGTGCGTGTCGCAGTAGCCGGGGAACGCCGGGCCCAAAACCGGGGAGTCCGGGCATCAAAAAACAGGCGATCCAGCTGTCGCACTCGACTATTTTATCGCACAGAAAAATGAGTGTCAACTCTTTTCTGTTCTTTCCTCCGTACGATTTTCTTTCAATTTTCTTTCAATATGAGTGATGTGTTCCGCTCAGCCGAACTCCATCTCCATACCGGGTTCCCGGATCTCGTACCGCACCAGCGTCAGGCCGCAGGCCGGGGCGGTCGGTCCCGCCGCGCGCCGGTCACATGCCGCGAGGATTCCGGGGATTTCTCCGGGAGATTTCGCGCCTCGCCCGACCTCCATCAGCGTGCCGGCAATGATGCGCACCATATTATAGAGAAAGCCTCTCCCGCGGACGCGGATCACGATCTCCCGGGATTCGCTGCCGGGTTCAGGGGCACATTCTCCGGGTGCGCCGCATTTTTCCGAAGTAGTCTTTTCAGTGATTCCGGGTGTCCCGGAAACGCGTTCTTCTTCTACTTCCACAGACAGCACTTCCCGCACCGTCGTCTTCGCGCTCGTGTAGGTGCTGCAGAAGCTTTTGAAGTCGTGTTCCCCCTCAAGGAATACCGCCGCCCTGCGCATTGCCTCCACATCAAAACGGTATCGGGAAAAATATGTGTACAGGCGCCGCATGGGATCCGGCATCTGCGCGTTGTAGATGCGGTATTCATATGTCTTGACGGTGCTGCAGAAACGGGGGTGGAAATCCCCGGGCACCTCCAGGGAACAGGTCACGCGAATCTGCTCCGGAAGGCGCACGTTCAGGGCATAGGAAAATTTTCCGGGCGGAATACGGCTCTCTGTGTCAAAAACCGCGAGGTTGCACCTCGCGTGCACCCCCGCGTCCGTGCGGCTCGCGCCGGCCACCTCGACCGGCTCCCCCGTCAGCTCCTTCAGCGCGCGGTTCAATTCCCCCTCGATCGTGGGCACCCCGCTCTTCTGCGCCTGAAAACCCGCGTAGCCGGTACCGTCATACGCGACGACAAGCAGAATTCGTTTTGTCATTTTAAAATACCTGATTCCCGAAAGCGAGTGCGCGGCAAAGTGTCCGGAACAATATCTCCGGAACTGTTTTCCGGAACAGTGTCTACGGAAAAGT
>JAUNJS010000146.1 GCA_030533125.1 Eubacteriales bacterium
GGTAAGTTTTTGGCATGGCACACAGGACAAATCTTATATTTCTTCATAATCTTATTCATTCCTCAACTGTTGTATTTTTTGAGATTCAATTGCACTGGATTTTCTGGCAATGGCTCTATTAAAGTCTTCTTTAAGATCATAATCAGTGTAGTTAATAATTTGGGCATATTTTTCTTCTGGCGGAGCCATTGCTAATCTAGTGTCTAGAATAATTCCTCTTTCAGTCAAATGCCGTTCGATTTCTCTAAAATCTCTGCAAAATCCCTCCATCTTTTTTTGTAAGGATACTCGCTCATTTGCATCAGGGAGACGATCTATGCTATCTATTCCCCCTATTTCCATAGTTATCTGCCCGTTTGAAGATTCTGTTACATTTACAACTGTACCGTCTTCATAAGTAAGTAGTTTACTTTTAAACGACTTACCAGATTTTTTCCGAACATTTCGATGACCAATAACCACATAACCCATTTCACGCATCACCTCATCAATAGAACTACTAATATATGATTGCTCGGCATCATAAAGAACCCTCTTTTCATAGTCTAAAACATTTTTCTCCAATGCAAGAAGTCCTTCCTCTGTATACTCAAAGGTTATTTCTCTCTCTTCAAGTTGTCTACAGAGAGATACGTACCTATCAATGGCTTTCTTGTATCTATTAGCATTAGCTTTTCTGAAAGCGTCTTCTGACGTACATCGTTTTTTCAGCGGTTCAAGAGTAATAGCCGCGAAATTGCTGCGGGCATTATCTTCTTTAATGGAGTCAAACTGTTCAACAGCTCTCTCAACTTCAGTCCTAAGTTTATATGAAATATCTAAGCGAAGGAGATTTTCAAGTTCTGTATTGATTCTTTCTTGCAACAAATCTTTTGGCTCTTCAATACTTCCTACATATGCAAACGAAACCTGCATTCCTTTCGCAATTATTTCATCCTTCTGAATTTGCTCCTGTAATATCATTTCTTTAATAGCTGAAATAAGATTTCCACCCTCTGTAGAAATATTGTTAAATTGTTCTTCAACTATGTCACGAGTCTTCATTAATTCAGAATAATCATTTCTGATGCTGTTTCTGCATATTATGTCTAACTGCTCTATTTTTGAATATAGCTTCGTTAATTTGCTTTGAGTTTCTTCGGACAACACATCTCCAACTGTGTGTGCTTTTTGCTCATATTCTCGAATTGTACTGAGGAGTCTATATGTTCTTGTGCGTACCCCGGTAATGTATTCTTTCGCCTCCTTGCTTTCGCGCTCTTGACGTGCTTTTTCTTCAAGCTCTTTTCGTAAACGCTCCTGTTCCTCATGTATTCTTTTTAATTGCTCAGCTGTTAATGTATATCTAGAAGACTTAGGCCCACTCATATTTAAGACTCCCTACAAATAATATCTTTACTGACCTGTATATATTCACCATACAGATCCAACGCATTTTTTTTATTCTTTGCTGTGCTTGCTAACAATCTTAGTAGAGATGGCATCGTATTTAATTTATGAGAGATTGAACAGTATTTACGTATAATCGGTTTCGTTTTTTCGGTTAATGCCCCCTTGCTGACAGAGTAAACCGCTTTATAATGACCTATTTGTATACTAAATTCTGAGTAAGCATATATATCAGTTCTTGAATCATATCTTGGATTATTGGCATGACTATATCGCATATCAGGTCCGCCACTTTTCTTTTCATGCAGCCAACTAGTACGGACATGACCATTGGAGACCAACGTTGAATCAGAAGCAATTAAGTCATCTCTAAATGTCCAATTTCCATAGTTTCTTCTACTGGCATAAACATTTTTTCGTCGCTCTTCCAGACTAATAATCATAGCAAATGGTTCAAAAGCAGAAATAAACTCCCCATTCTTATTAAAAGCCAAAACCACATCAGGTAATAAGAAAAATCGATATACTCCAAAGTCAAGTTCTATCGGCTTTTGCGTAGATTCAAATAGATCGCCAGGAATTGTGGCGTCTCGTTTTATAAAAGAGTTATATGCAACACCCGCATTTCCAATAATCTTTTGACTAGTTGCAATTTCATAAAAAATATTCTTGAGTTGAGCAAATGCCAATTCTTCTTTAGAAAGAAGAATCACCTTTTTGTTCATGATTACATTGATGGTATCATTGTATTCCTTCTTCTTTAGACCAAGTGCTTTCTCGTGGGCATTCAAATATTTTATTTTTTCCCTGTCTGTAGAACAGTCTGGACAAGAGAGTAGTTCATCCAGTTCTTTCTTTTTTTCAACAAGTTGCTTACATAAATCCATTCGTAAATTAACTACACTGTTGACGGCCTGAAGGATTTCCAGTGCTTGATATGATTCCATGTCCTTCTGAAGAGGATCTATCGTAGACGGAATAGCTGGAATTGATGGAACAGAGTATTTTTCCTTCAATGCCTCAAGTTTGCTATTGCCACTCTGATTAGGCACTACGGGTTGAGCGGTATCTTTTGAGGTTGTATTCGCAGGCTGTGATTTTGTTACTGTCTTTTTGACTGTTGCGCTTTGTTCCTGAGTTTTTGATGCAGGTGGCATCAGAGATCTTATAAATACAATATCTATTATGACCGCTATGATTGCAAAAGTCCAAGCAATTGAATTGTCAGATAAATCTCCGAACAATGCGCCACTAAACAGAAACAGATTTCCGAATATAGCGATGAACCAGATTAAACAGCCTCCGCCACCTCTGTTTTTCTTACGTGCCATATTCTCTCATTCTCCATTTTTGCAATTCTTCGTGCTTTCCAAGCGTAATAAGCCAAGCCTCGAATTGCTCCTTTAAGGTTCCTGTACTATCAATCAGGTGCCCACAGAAAGTCAAAAACTCACTTTCGGATACTTGAAGCTTTTGATGTAGAGCATCAACTATTTCATCAACAGTAGAAAATGACATATTATTAATTACAATTGTACGCTGACCCGAAAGCGTATAGCCCGTTAAATAGTATGATAATTCTTTTTCATGCTCATCTGCATGATGCTGGAGAAACCGATCCTCAAGTGATTTGGCAACATTAACAAGAGTATCATTTTTTCCATCCTTCAATATAATGTATTCTGATATCACATGCTGTGAAAGCATTTCATCATAGAACCCATAGCTGCTGCGATCTCGATTTCTTAAATGCTCTAAAATGCTGTTTCCCAGCTCGGGAAGGCTATCAAAATGATTGTTTTTCCAATATAAAGTACGCATGGAAGGGCTTATTTTGTAAATAGTTTGGAAAAATAAGAAATCTGAATTTCCACCTTTTGCCTGCGCTTCTTCTGCATCCATACAATACCCTGCGATTTCAGGATCTATGGTTTTAAAAAAGCCAGACAGCAAACCTCTGAAAAGTTGTTTCTTCCCCTCGTTCCAGTTCATGGCAAGCGCATTTACCAAATTGGGCATATTGGTATACTTTTGTTTAAGGAACGTATACGTGGGAATCTGATTCGCTGACGAAGTGACTCCCTCACCAGGAATTTGCTGGTAAATACCTTTACACCAGTTCTTCACTTCTTCGTAAGTCCATCGTCGATTTGGATTGGATTTGTTTTTACGATATGTAATATCGTTATAAGTTAAACCTGCAATGAGATTACAAAGTTCTGTTGGCATATTACTCGGGAAAGGAATCCTCTGAATAGAAACATATTGCTCTATTTCCTCAGAGTCCATATTGCTATATGGAGTTCTTCCACAAAAAAGTTCATAAATAGTAATTCCAAGAGAATAGTAATCAGATTCCTCCAAAAACAGATTTCTAAAAGTCTCAGATGCGGAGTACTCTGGAGTCATGCCAGTTTTAGTCACAATAACTGTGTTCGAATCCCCTTTTACAGAACTTATTCCAAAGTCAATGATAACAACATCCTCTTCGTTGTCACATAGCATGATATTGGAAGGTTTTAGATCCTTATGAATAATACCATTTGTATGAAGCACATGAAGCCCTTCGTTAAGGCTTGGAATAATTCTCTGTTTAAGTTCATCGAAAGAAAACGTATGTCCTTGGAGACTTCCTTTTACATAATACGGTATGATTTCAAATGGGAGTCCATTATAAACACCTGTTTCGAACAGTTTTGCTACATACGGTGAATTAATATTCTTAAGAACGGTAGTAACATCGTCTTTTATTGCCACATCTCTTCTATAAACCTTCGCCAAGAAAGTTTCTCCGTTGTACTCGCATATAAACAGAGACGCTTCACCGCTCATGATATTCATTTGTCGGACAATTTTATATTTGTCGCAGAGAATGGTTCCAGCAGGAATCTGGCTAAGATTATAAAGCGCACTATTCAAAATAGTACTGTGCGAAGGTCCACTTTTTTCTGCGGTATTAATCTGAGTTGCATTTGTGAGTACATGTTCATTTATTATTGTTCTTTTAGCCATAGTGACCTCACACATTCTATGCTTCAATAATCAATTTTACTATCGGACAATTATTGATTAAACTGAGTTCTTGTTTCTGTCTGCAAAATATACCGACTATTATTTATCATGGATGGCAAATTCCACAAGATTCATAGCCTTGATTCAGCAGTTCCTGCCTGTCACAGGTGACATATCGTTTGTTGCTTTCTTTCATTTGTTTGACACCCCGGCAGTCAGGGTAGTGAAACTTCCCAGTTTTGAAATTTACGATATAGTCCATTTCATGTTTCTCCGGTACGATTTCTGTTCCTTGCCTTCTTGTTATGGATTCATCGCCGGACACGTTATTCTCCTCGATTGGTCCCAATTCCTGGATCGAGGGTGTACCTGAATCCTCAACAGGAATGAAACCGGGGACAAATACATCTGCATCCTGGTTTTTTTCTATTTCGTATACCAGTATCCCATCCTGGTCATAGATCGTGATATCTCCATGGAGATCTGTACGGAAGGTCTGGATTCCCCGCTCCTTTAGTCTGTCAAGTATTTCGGAGGTTGGATGTCCATACTCGTTATTCATGCCGCAGGAGATGACGGCCACTGTGGGGTTCACAGCATTAAGCCAATCACCGCTGGTAGAAGATGCGCTTCCATGATGGGCAATTTTTAAGACCGTGCTCTCTATGTCTGCGTCTGCATAGATAATATCATATTCTTCTTTATTTTCAGCGTCGCCAGTAAACAGGATGCTGTTCTCACCATGTGTTACTTTCAGGACAATGGAGTTATTGTTGTCCGAATCAACAATCTCCGTAGGTCCTAGGATCGTTACAGTGGAGTCCCCAAGAGGATAGTTGTCCCCAAAAGCCGGGACTGTTATTTCAACGCCTTGTTTATCAAGATACTTTTTAAAGTTTTTAAAAGATTTGCTGTCATCAGATGATACTGGAGAGAGCGCCGTATCGACGGATGCATAATTCAACGCGCCTGCAAGTCCACCGACGTGATCATCATCTGGATGTGTTGCGACAATGTAATCGAGGTGGTTGATTCCTCTATTCTTCAGGAATGAATATATTTTGTTGGATTCTTTTGAGTGGCCTCCGTCTATCAGCATTGAGTGTCCATCACATGTGATCAAGGAGGCGTCCCCCTGCCCTACGTCTATAAAATACACGATAAACTGGTCCTGAACCGGCTCTTCTTTATGGTTTTGGACCGGTTCTTCTTTTGGCTTCTCCTCAGTCTTTTCAACGGCGGATGATGTGACAGGGCTATTCGCTGAAACATTTGTTTTGGCAGATGTCTTCGTTTCTTCTTTCGATGAGGCCTTGTTGCCTCCGGGGCCACTGAATGCACTGAATATTATCATCGCAAAGAAGAGATATAGGAAGTATTTAAGGCATCCTCCCCTCTTCTCTTTTCGGCTTCTTTCTTTTTTTCTCATGCCCCTGAATCCTCCTGGGATATCGCAGTCTGCTTATTGGCCCGGCCTGCACACGCTGCAGGGTTTGTATCTACCGCTTTTGACATCTTCCTGCGTGAGCCGACGGACTTCGTGTCCTTCAATGGTAACGCAGTCTTTTCGGTGGTATTTTTCTCCATGCATGGTTACATAAAACTCGCCTTCGTAAAGCTTTTGGTCTTTGTATTTCCGTACTATCGTGCCTGCACCTGCAGCCACCAAGATGATTAGGAAAAAGATGGCGAGCTGTTTTTTATGTATCATGGCAGTTTCTATAATCTTCTCTGTTGAGCTCTTATTAAGCAGGTAATGCGCAAATTCATTGGCTTCAAATTCTTCGGAAACACTTCTTCCAACAATATCGGCGTGTGTAGAATGCCCGCAATAATAGTGCCCTTCCTCATGAGCCAGGACGATCAGCCTTTCGCTTTCAGTGAGGTTCTCGTTGATAAACATGAGACGATGGCTTTGATCGAGGTACTGAAAACCGCTGGAATGCCTGATCATGTCCTGGAGCCCGAAAGAATTGATGACCGTTTCGACATCTGGATTGTTCAAAACAGGGTTGAAATAGATAATAGTGAATCCCTGTTGCTCAAAAACGGATTCCAGAGTAAGACAAGAGAGCTCCTTCAGCTTGAATTCCTGCCGGAATGTTTTCACCCGTTTTTTTACCTGTGCAGTATTCATTGACCTGTTACCCTCGCTGGCTGCGGATATTTCTTAGTGCTTGTTCCGTTGCCGTGTCCGTGGAAACTGCTGTCAGATTGACCCCATCAAAAGCTTTTATAACGAAATCTCCGGGGAGTTTTTTACATCTGGCATACTCTACGAGCAGCATTGTCTTTAATGCATGGCGTGCCTGGTCATCAAGATCCTTCAAAATCTCATTCAACTCATTGGCGCTCTGTCCAAGAAGTGTATTGTCAGGACTTTTCCCGTCGTTCATTCTAAGAAATATTTCTCCAGGATAGGCTGCAGAATTTCGAAGCATATCCCGTGTATTAATATTATTGTCAAAAAACAATACCAGGGTAAGATATGTGGACCAGGTCATTATTCTGCGTCGGGTCTCTATTGCGGAACATGTCTGTCTGGAGATACCAACCATGTTACAAAGATCCCCTTGAGATATTCCCGCTTTAGCTCGCAGGAGAGGAAGCTCATCTGTCATGGCCTTGTTTTGCTCTTCCTGTGTTAAAATCCATTTGGTTAATGCCATGCTTTTCTCCCATTCTTAATATTGCAGGTCTTCATGCCCCTTCTTTTTTCTCATCTCCGTCCTTTGTGTAATATTATTCCGAACAAGTATAGTACATGAATCATGATTAGTCAATTGTACACAGAATAATGTACTCGAATTATACATTATTGCAAAATCTTGCCAAAGTATACATGCACTTAAGATTACTGCTGAAATAATTCATTGCCAAGTAAGTCTGTCATGTATTTTAGGTATGCATATCACAGCACTTATACAAAACTATAGCCCCCCATAATGGATGGAAAATCCCAATCATTATGAAGGGCTATTGCTATTTGCTTGTATTGTAGAACTATCACATTATATATTGAATGATAACATTGATAATAT